>JBJEZV010000253.1:0-1354 GCA_051887595.1 Comamonas sp. | reverse complement strand
TTTCGTGCTTGTCCTACGGTGAGTTCGGTGCTCTCCCACCAGTTGTAACAGAGCTGGAATTTACATTTTCTCCACGCGGTCGGCACCGCTTGTGACGACCTTTCCGGACAAAGAATATCCAAGAGGAGCTTTTAATCATGTCTATTTCTCACAACCGCATTCTTCACGTATTGGCCGTTTCGGCACTGGCATTGGGTCTGGCTGCTTGCGGCCCTAATGATGGCCAAACCGCAGGTCAAAAGCTGGACAATACGATTGAGCGTGCAGACCAAGCGGCTGACAATGCCAAGATTGAGGCTGATCGCGCGGCAGAAACTGCAGGTCAAAAGATCGATAACGCAGTCGATGCAACCCAAAACGCTGCTTCCAACGCTGCTGAAGCTACCAAGGATGCAGCGGCTGACGCCATGAATGTCGCCAGCGAAGCCGGTGTGACTGCAAAGGTGAATGCGGCTTTGGTGGGCGATCCTGAATTGAGCGCACTGAAAATTAACGTGGACACCAACGGTTCGACCGTTACGTTGAATGGTGAAGCACCCAGCCAGTCTGCCAAGGACCGTGCGGAAGAACTGGCCAAAGCCGTCGAAGGCGTGACCTCAGTAAACAATCTGTTGACCGTGAAGTAAGCAACTTAGACTGAGGCGGCACAAGTGGCCGCCAGCAACTTTGTGTTGTATGGGAATGCCAGCGGCTTGTCTGCTGGCATTTTGCGTTGGGGGCCTTGCTACCGTTTTTAGCAGGCTGCGCTTAATATGCTGGGATGACGGAACATGCACGCGACATCTCGACCCACTTGGTTCACCATCCCTACCAAGCTCCTTCAAAGTTTCAATCCTTGCAGCCTGCGGTGCACAAGGCATCGACCGTGGTTTTTGACAGTGTGCAAGACATGCACACCCGCCGATGGCTCGACAAAAGTGGCTATACCTACGGTTTGCACGGAACGCCCACGACCTACGTTCTTGAAGAGCGACTGTGCAGCCTAGAAGGCGCGCAGCAGTGCCTGTTGGTGCCAAGCGGATTGAGCGCCATCACCACGGTTGCTTTGGCCGTGCTGTCGGCGGGCAATGAGATTCTGATTCCCGACAACGCTTACGGCCCCAACAAAGACTTTGCCGAGCACGAACTCGCGCGCTGGGGCATTACTTACGTGGGCTATGACCCACTCAATCCTGATGATCTGGCTGGCAAGCTGACTGAGCGCAGCAAACTGGTGTGGCTGGAAGCGCCTGGCAGCGTGAGCATGGAGTTTCCGGATCTGCCAGCCTTGGTGCAGCTGTGCCGCTCGCGCGGCGTGACCACGGTGCTCGACAACACCTGGGGCGCTGGTTTGGCGTTTCAGCCTTTTGATTTG
>JBJEZV010000252.1:23193-35312 GCA_051887595.1 Comamonas sp. | reverse complement strand
ACTTCATCACCCACTTCAAATGCCTGGGGGCCAATGCATGGCCCCAGCCACACCTGCAAATCCTTTGCACGGCAAGTCACGCCTTGTGATTGCAAGGCCTGAACGAGAGCGTCCATGGTGCTGTGCAGCACCCCCTGCCCTTGCTGGCCCACCAACCCACGCCAGCCCGCGTGCGAGGCGGCCACGACAGCGCCACTGCGGTGTGCCCACAACACGGGTAAGCAATCGGCCACCATCATCGTGCAGGCAACGCCGGTGTGCGTGGTCAGGCAAGCATCGCCCACCAACTCAGCGCTGGACTGTGCGTGCAAGCTTTGCACCTGCGTGCCATGCACTTGCTGCAAAAACACGGTGTGAATCGGCTGACCTGACTGCGCGGCCATGGTGTGGCTGAGCAACGCGCGGTTGCGCGCTACGCACTGAGGGTCATCACCCACGTGGTTGCCCAGGTTCATGCTGTTCCAGGGAGCCTGGCTGTAGCCGCCTACACGTGTCGTAAAAAGTGCGTGAACGCCGTCGATGGTGGGCCAATCAGGAATCAGCCAAGAATGCTTCAGAGGATTTGCAGCCATAGGTCACACAGCATACCGCCGCGCACGCACTTCTCATGGCACACTTTAATTTTCACCAAGCTCGACAGATCGCCATGCCTTACGTGTTCACGCCGCCTGCTCCTGTATCGATTCCCGTGGTGGGAAGTGCGCAGCAGTTTCCTGTTCATCGCATTTACTGCGTCGGCCGCAACTATGCCGAGCACGCCAAGGAAATGGGCTTTACCGGCCGCGAGGCACCGTTCTTCTTTATGAAGCCTGCCGACGCCGTGGTCACTGGCGCGCCAGACCAAATTCTGGAGATGCCCTACCCCACGCTGACCCAGAACCTGCACCACGAAATTGAACTGGTCGTGGCCATTGGCAAGGGCGGCAAGAACATTCCTGCTGCGCAAGCGGCCGAGCACATCTGGGGCTATGCCGTAGGTCTGGACATGACCCGCCGCGATCTGCAAAACGACATGAAAAAGCAGGGTCGCCCCTGGTGCATTGGCAAGGCGTTTGAAGCCAGTGCGCCGATTACGGCCATCACGCCTGCCGCGCAGGTGCCCAACATTGGGCAAGCTACCATCTGGTTGCAAGTCAATGGACAAGACCGCCAGCGCAGCAACGTGAACCAGCTGATTTGGAACATTGCCGAGACCATTGAGCACCTGTCACAAGCCTGGGAACTGCAACCTGGCGACCTCATCATGACCGGCACGCCCGAAGGCGTGGGCGCTGTGCAAGCGGGCGACCTGCTGGATGGCGGCGTCGACGGCCTGAGCCCTCTTCGCGTGCGTATCAGCAGCTAAAGCATGTACCAAAAGCCCCAGATTCGATATTGCACGCAGTGTGGCAGCGCCACACGCAATGCCCTGCCGCCCGATGGCGACGTGCGCGAGCGCGCCATCTGCACCCAGTGTGGGCATGTGCACTACCAAAACCCACTGAATGTGGTGGGCTGCATTCCCAGCACAGACGATGGCCGCATTTTGCTGTGCAAGCGCAATATCGAACCGCGCAAGGGGCTGTGGACTTTGCCTGCAGGTTTTATGGAGCTCGATGAAACCTGCAGCCAAGGTGCTGCGCGCGAGACCGATGAAGAGGCAGGGGCCCATATCGAAATGGGCCGCCTGTTTTCGGTCATCAGCGTCCCTAAAGTGGGGCAAGTGCACTTGTTCTTCTGTGCCCGGGTGCGCAGTGAAACACTGAACCCCGGCCCAGAAACGCAAGAAGCGCGCTTTTTTGCACCCGCCGAAATTCCCTGGGACGCACTGGCGTTTCGCACGGTGAGCGTGACTTTGCAACGCTATTTGAGTGATCGGCAGCAGCAGATCGTTCAGGTGCACACCATCGATTTGAATTAGTGCACCTACTGGGCGCAATAGTTGTGGCCCGTCTTTTGCATCCCTGCCCCGGCAGAGGCTGGTGGTCGATAGTTTTTTGCCAGCCTCGGCACAAAGAGGCTGCAATGACAAGAGACAACGAACTGCATATCGACAGTTTTATCCCCTTTATGCGAGACGTCGCGCACTGCGAGCGCTCTTTGCATGAACTCAATCTGATGTGGCGTCTGATTGAGTCGACCGCCAAGATGAACTGTGCCGATGAAGCCCAGAGCATGCTGCCCATGATGGCAGCTACGCGCAAAGGCTTTCAGCGCCTGGAAAAAGATCTGGTGAACTCTATGGTGTCGGAGTCGGTGGCGGAAGTCATGGACGAAATCACCACCTGCGCCCACCATGTGATCGATATCTTGGTGCGCAACCTGTACGAGCGCACCGCCGATGTGGGTTTTTTAGCCACCGATCTGACGCTGTGCAATTACGTTGCGGGCATCACCAGCAACCAGGGCATTACCGATCGCCTGCGCGAGTACCGCAGCAAGTACACCGTGTACGACGAGATCATGCTGCTGGACCACGAAGGCGGGGTGCTGGCGCAAATCGATGAGTCCTCTCCGGTTGAAGGCAGCAAAGACCCGGTAATTGCCGCCACACTGGACAGCGAAAGCTACATCGAGACCTTTCGCGACTCAGATTTACGGCCGTTCAAACGCCAAGCCCTGCTCTACACGCAGCGCATGCTCCATCCCCAAACTGGTGCACCGTGTGGATTGCTTTGCCTGTCGTTTGACTTTGAAGGCGAAATGCAAGGGATTTTTGCGGGCAGCAGCGCCGCAGAAGGCCGCAGCATTGCCTTGTTGCTGGATGCGCACGACCGCGTCATTGCCAGCAGCGACACGCACTGGGTGGCCATTGGCACGCAAGTGCCAACGAACCAAAGTGGTGCACCCCAGCTGTACATCCATTGTGGTCGCACTTATCTGGTGCAGACCGTGGATGCCAGTGGCTACCAAGGCTATCCCGGCCCTGCGGGCTGGAAAGGCCAGGTGATGATCCCCATCGACCAAGCTTTTGGCAGCAAGATCATGCGCTGTGTCGATGCCTTGCCAGCCGATGTGGCGCAAGGTCTGCTCAGCCATGCCAAGAGCTTTTGCCCTCCGCTGTACGACATCATCCAGGCGGCAGATTCGATTCGCCGGGTGGTGTGGAATGGGCAGGTCATGACCGCAGGACGTCGCGGTGGGTCTGAGCGTTTGAAGTGCGTGCTCGAACAAATCGGTGAAACGGGCGCGCGAACCAACCAAGTGTTTACACAGTCGATCCGCGACTTGTACGACACCGTGCTCAGCGCCGGGCTGCGTGATAGCCAGTCGCTGACGCAACTGCTGGTGAATTTGCTGGACCGCAACCTCTATGAGCGTGCCAATGACTGCCGCTGGTGGGCCTTGACGCCTGTGCTGCGCCAAGTACTGACAGAGCAGGCCGACAAGGACAGTTGCTCCCAAGATCTGCTTGAGCAAGCTAGCAAGGTGCTGGAGCACATCAACAGCCTCTACACGGTGTATATCCGGCTCATGGTGTATGACCGCCATGGACGCATCGTGTGCGCCAGCCACCCGAAGATGGGCAATGGCAGCAGTGTGCTGGACCAGCAGATTGACGCGGCCACCTTGCACGCGGTCATGCAGCTCAATGACAGCCAGTCCTACTACGTCAGCCCTTGGACCGAGGCACAAGCGGGCGCAGAAGGCGCCACCTATGTCTACCATGCGCCCATTCGGCGCCAAGATGGGCTGGAAAATACCGTGGGCGGCATTGGCATTGTCTTCAATGCCATCCCTGAGCTGCAGTCCATGCTCGCAAGCACGTTGGTGAGCAAACCCAAGACCCGGGCTTTGTATGTGAACCGCCAAGGCGATGTGCTGGCCAGCACCGATGCGGCCACGCCACCGGGCAGCCGCATCCAGTTGCCCACTCCGCATTTGCTGGACTTGCCGGTGGGCCACAGCGACGCGGCCATTGCGGTCTACCAAAACGAATACTGCATCGTGGGCTGCAGCGTCTCGCGCGGCTACCGCGAGTTCAAAACCACCGATGGCTACCGCGACGATGTGCTGGCGATTTCGATCGAATCGTTTGGCGCCGTGCAAACCGAGGCCAATACCGGCACCAACCAAAAGCACCACGAGATCCAGGCCAGCGCCAGTGTCAGCCAAGGCATTGAGATGGCGACGTTCTATGTGGGCGCACAGTTGTTTGCCCTGCGCGCTGAAACCGTGCTCGAAGCACTGCCCGCCTCGGCCATCAGCCCGGTGTCTGCAGGTCGCCTGCCCTACTGCTTAGGCACGCTGGCGCGCCATGCACAGGGGCAAGTCACGGGTTATGTCTGGGTGTTTGACCTGGGCGAGCTGTTCACCGGCCAGCGCACCCAGTGCACCGAGCAAAGCCAAGTGGTCATTTTGGAGCACGGCACACGCAAGCTGGGCATCTTGGTGAGCGCATTGCACGGCGTGCACCAGTTCCGGCCTGACAGCATCATTGCTTCACCCAGCATGGCAGGCGGCGCAGACATACTGGTCAACGAGCTGATCAAGGCCAACGAGGGCAGCTTCTTGATTCAGTGCATCAGCCCCGAAGGATTGCTGCACACCTTGCAGCGCAAACCTGTGGTGACGGAAACGGTCAGCGCCCACATAGACAGCACGGCTGCCGAAGTCAGCGAAAGCCAAGCCGTGTGAGCCTCAGCGGGCAGCGGCAGATGCAGGCGCAGGGATTTGCCGCAAGCCGCTGAATGCGGCAGCCAGCAAGGCCAGGGCCGCCGCCAGCCACATGGCGTGCTGCTCGGCAGCACCTGCGCTGTCAGGCCACAGCACAAAGCTGCTGGCCAGGCAAATCGCACCCAGCCCCTGCCCTGTATGGCGCGCTGTGCCGAGCATGCCACTGGCCGCACCACTGCGGTGGACGGGCGAGGCCGTCACGATGGCGTGGTTGTTGGGGGACTGGAACATGGCAAAGCCCGCGCCACACAGTGCCATGCGCCAAGCGATGTTCCAGGCATCGACCTCACGCGGCATCCAGGCCAGTGAGGCCAACCCGATGGCAAACAGCACCATGCCCGCAGCGCCCAAACGCGCTGCCGAGATCTTGCCAATTTGCCGCCCTACCAACGGCGCCACAATCGCCAAAGCCACGGGCCACATGCTGATAAGCAGCCCTGCCTGACCCGTGGTCACGCCATAGGTTTCAATCAGCAAAAACGGCAGCGCCAAAAATCCGATGGTCTGCGCGCTGAAGGCACACACCGATGCGCCCATGGACAGACGAAACACGGGAATGCGCAGCAAATCCAGCGGCAGCATGGGCTCAGTTTGGTGCTTTTGACGGTGCACATAGCACCAGCCTGCCACCAGCCCCAGTGTCAACCAAGCTGCCATCCAGCGCCAGTCATGGCCGGGCTGGTAATGGCTGACACGGTCCAGCGCCATAAAAATGGCGCCAAACATGGTGATGTTGAGCACCACATCCCACCACGACAAGCCCTTGAGCTGCCCCACCGTGGCACGGCCTGGCAAGAACCGCAGCCCCAGCCAGCAAATCCACAGCGACAACGGCAAGTGCAGCACAAACAGCCAGCGCCACTGCACATAGGTGAGCACCAGCGCTGCCAGCACCGGGCCTAGCACTGTGGTCAAGGCCACGACCATGGAGTTCACAGCCATACCACGCCCCAATTGGCGACGCGGGAAGATTTGGCGCACCAGCGCCGCATTCACACTGAGCACCCCGGCCATGCCCATGCCCTGAATGGCACGGGCCACGATCAACCACTGCAGCGAGGGTGCCCACATGGACAGCACGCTAAAAATCCCAAACAGCAGCATGCCCCACAGATACACGCGCTTGTAGCCCAGACGGTCGCCCAGCGCCGCCAGGGGCAGCAGCAGCACCAAAGAGGCAATCTGGTTGGCGTTGATAACCCACAACGTGTACGCCGGGTCCACGCCCCAGTCGCGCGCCATCTGCGGCAAGGCCAGATTGAGCATGGTGCTGTCGACCACGCACAGCGTGAGGCCGCACAAAATGACGCCCATGGCCCAATACAGAGCGCGGCCTTGCAGACCGTCTGGGGAAGATGGCTGCGTGGGAGCCGGTTGTGGGTGTGTGTCCAACTGCGATCGATTCATGGGGTGTGTGCCAGAGCTTCTGGCCATTCAGACTGCGGCGCTTGGCCGTGGTTGGCTGCCGCTGTCTAAAAGCAAAGCGCATGCCCTTGGTGGGCTTACATATGGGCAATCATGGCGTTGCCAAAGCCTGAGCAAGAGACTTGCGTGGCGCCGTCCATCAAACGCGCAAAGTCGTAGGTGACTTTCTTGCTTTGGATGGTTTTTTCCATGCTGTTGATGATGAGGTTGGCCGCCTCCACCCAGCCCATGTGGCGCAGCATCATCTCGGCCGACAAAATGATCGATCCCGGATTGACGTAATCCTTGCCCGCATATTTCGGGGCTGTGCCGTGCGTGGCTTCAAAGACGGCGACCTCGGCCGACAAATTGGCGCCCGGCGCAATGCCAATGCCGCCCACTTGGGCTGCCACCGCATCGGAGATGTAGTCGCCATTGAGGTTCATGGTGGCAATCACGCTGTATTCAGCGGGGCGCATCAACACCTGCTGCAAGAAAGCATCGGTGATGCTGTCTTTGATGATGATGGCGCGGCCCGTGTGCGGATTGCGAATTTGCACCCAAGGGCCGCCGTCGATCAATTCGCCACCAAACTCTTGCAGCGCCACCTCGTAGCCCCAGTCACGAAAGCTGCCTTCCGTGAACTTCATGATGTTGCCTTTGTGCACCAGCGTGACCGAAGGCTTGTGGTGCTGAATGGCGTAGCGAATCGCCTGGCGCACCAGCCGCTGCGAACCTTCCTTGGACACGGGCTTGATGCCCAGCCCCGAGGTTTCTGGGAAGCGCACCTGGTCAATGCCCAGCTCATCGCGCAAGAAAGCCAGCAGTTTTTGCGATGGCTCACTGCCCGCTGCAAACTCAATGCCTGCGTAAATGTCTTCCGAGTTCTCACGGAAGATCACCATGTCGGTTTTCTCAGGCTCGCGCACCGGCGATGGCACGCCCTTGAAGTAGCGCACCGGACGCAAACACACATACAAATCCAGCTCTTGGCGCACGGCCACGTTCAGCGAACGAATGCCGCCGCCCACTGGGGTATTGAGCGGGCCTTTGATCGAGACCACATAGTCGCGAATGGCGTCCACGGTTTCATCGGGCAGCCAAATGTCCGGGCCGTACACGCGCGTGGCTTTTTGGCCCGCATAAATCTCCATCCAGGCAATGCGACGCTGGCCGCCATAGGCTTTTTGCACGGCTGCATCGACCACCTTGCGCATCACGGGTGTGACATCGACGCCCACACCATCGCCTTCGATGAATGGAATGATGGGCTGATCGGGAACCACCAGCTGGCCGTTTTCCAGGCGAATACGGCTGCCTTGCGCGGGGACTGTGATGTGGGATGTGCTGTTCATAGGTGTTTGTGCCTCCTGCTGCGATTCTAGGTGCGCACAGCGCCTGCGGCCATGATGTGCGCAGCACTGCTGCCTTCACCAAATGTGTGTGCCTGTGCCCTTTGCTTGTGCCTTCCCATCCACTGCACAAGCTTTGAATCCTCCCGGAATCAGCACCTATGATGGCGCCCATGCTGAAATTTTCTTCGTCCTCTTTGCGCCGTGGCCGGGCTTGGTCCTTGGCGCTGTCGATTTGCGCAGGTGTTTGCGCTCTGGCATCTGTGCCTGCCCAGGCCGAAGCGCCGCAATTGGACCTGCCACGCACCGAGCTGCGCGTGGGCATGTTCCGTATCGATGCCCAGGTCGCCGCGCGCTTCTATGAGCGCCAGACTGGCTTGATGTACCGCGACAGCATGCCCGCGCACGAAGGCATGCTGTTTGTGTTTGAGCAAGCGGGCGTGCAATGCTTTTGGATGAAAAACACACGTATTCCATTGACCGCGGCATTTGTGGATGACGACGGCACCATCGTGAATCTGGCCGATATGCAGCCACACGACGAGCGCAGCCACTGTTCGGCCAAGCCCGTGCGCTTTGTGCTGGAGATGAATCAAGGCTGGTTTGCCAACAAAGGTATTCGTGCAGGCAGCCGTATGCAGGGCCCGGTGTTTGCTTCCGCTGCACGCTAGCAGCTTCATCCCAGCACCTCATCCCGGCGACCCATGTAAAAAGCCACCGGCGTGGTAGCTCGGTGGCTTTTTGCTGAGCACCACCTCCAATCCCTAAAAGAATTGAAGGCGCGCTAGGTCGCTCAATCTGGCTTAGGCTGCCAGCGATTGGATGATGGCATTCAAAGTAGCGCTAGGGCGCATGGCCGCAGTCACCTTAGCCAGGTCAGGACGATAGTAACCAGCAATGTCCACAGCCTTGCCTTGTACACCGTTCAACTCTGCCACGATGGTTGCTTCGGCTTCTGTCATTGCCTTGGCCACAGGTGCAAACTTAGCTTGCAGCTCAGCGTCCTTGGTCTGCTTGGCCAACTCTTGAGCCCAGAACATGCACAGGTAGAAGTGGCTACCGCGGTTATCAATGCCAGCACCTACCTTACGTGAAGGCGACTTGTTTTCGTCCAAGAAGCGGCCGGTAGCGGCGTCCAATGTTTCGGACAGCACCTGCGCCTTGGCGTTCTTGGCAAAACCCGCCAAGTGTTCGAAGGAAGCAGCCAGCGCCATGAATTCGCCCAGCGAATCCCAACGCAGGAAGCCTTCTTCCACAAACTGCTGCACGTGCTTGGGGGCCGAGCCGCCTGCACCGGTTTCAAACATACCGCCACCATTCATCAAAGGCACGATGGACAGCATCTTGGCCGAAGTGCCCACTTCCAAGATGGGGAACAAGTCGGTCAGATAGTCACGCAGCACGTTACCAGTCACGGAGATGGTGTCCAAGCCCTTGCGAATACGGTCCAGCGAGAACTGTGTGGCCTCCACGGGAGACATGATCTCGATTTGCAGGCCCGTGGTGTCGTGCTCTTGCAAATAGATCTTTACCTTGGCGATCAACTGTGCGTCGTGGGCGCGGTTGGCATCCAACCAGAACACGGCGGGAGTGTTGGAAGCACGTGCACGGGTCACAGCGAGCTTCACCCAGTCGCGCACTGCTGCATCCTTAACTTGGCACATACGGAAGATGTCGCCCTGCTCAACGGCTTGTTCCAGCAGAACGTTGCCAGCTTCATCGACCACGCGCACGGTACCAGTTTCGGCAATTTCGAAGGTCTTGTCGTGGCTGCCGTACTCTTCAGCGGCTTGTGCCATCAAGCCCACATTGGGCACCGAGCCCATGGTCACGGGGTCCAGTGCGCCATTCTTCTTGCAGTCAGCGATGACCGTGGCGTACACACCAGCGTAGCAACGGTCAGGGATCACGGCCTTGGCTTGCTGCAGCTGGCCTTGTGCGTTCCACATACCACCGCTGTCGCGGATCATGGCAGGCATCGAGGCGTCCACAATCACGTCAGAAGGCACGTGCAGGCAAGTGATGCCCTTGTCGCTGTTCACCATGGCCAAGGCAGGACGCTCTGCATACAGTGCAGCGATATCGGATTCAATGGCCGCACGCTGCTCGGCGCTGACCTTATCCAAGCGAGCGTACAGATCGCCAATACCGTTGTTGGGATTAAAGCCAATGTCTTTGAGCAGTGCAGCATGCTTTTCCAGCACGGGGCCGTAGTACGCAGAGACCACATGACCAAACAAGATGGGGTCAGAAACCTTCATCATGGTGGCCTTTAAGTGGGCTGAGAACAGCACGCCTTGGGCCTTAGCATCGGCCACTTGGGCTTCCAAGAAGCTGCGCAAAGCCTTTTTGCTCATCACAGCGGCATCTATCACTTCGCCTGCCAGCACCTTCGTGGTGGCCTTGAGCACCTTGGTCTCGCCAGCAGCAGTGGCCAGCTCAATACGCACGCTGGTAGGCTCAGCAATCAGGGCAGACTTTTCACTGCCGTAAAAGTCACCACCGTCCATGTGAGCGACGTGGGCCTTGTTGTCGGCCGTCCATGCACCCATCTTGTGGGGGTTCTTGCGGGCGTAGTTCTTCACCGACAAAGGCGCGCGGCGATCCGAGTTGCCTTCGCGCAGTACAGGGTTCACTGCAGAACCCTTGACCTTGTCATAGCGCGCCTTGATGTCTTTTTCTTGATCATTGGCGGGCGCATCAGGATAGTCAGGCAGTGCGTAGCCCTTGCCTTGCAGTTCCTTAATGGCCGCCTTGAGCTGGGGCATCGAAGCTGAAATATTGGGCAGCTTGATGATGTTGGCTTCAGGTTGCTTGGCCAAATTGCCCAAGTAGGCCAAATCATCGTTGACTCGTTGGTCTTCACTGAGCAGCTCTGGGAATTGCGACAGGATACGACCGGCCAAAGAGATATCGCGCGTTTCAACGTTCACACCGGCGGTGGCGGCAAATGCTTGCACCATGGGCAGGAAAGAGCCGGTGGCCAAGTAAGGCGCTTCGTCCGTCAGGGTGTAAATGATGGTGGATTGTTGTGTACTCATCTCGTCTCTAACTTTTGGCTGGATGGATTGCGGCACAGGCATCCCTGTATAGGCAGGGCGCCGCCTTCTGGTCGCTCGTATCAAGTTTGCCCCGCAAGTCCACATATTGGGTGACAGCGGCCTGCATCCTTTGCAACAGGCTCCCACGATGCAAAATTCTAACCGCGGACGACCAATTTTTTATAACTCTTGTACAAGAGTTCACATAAAAGTCTTCTATAAGAGAGCAAAAAGTCTCCACTCCACGTGCTCAGGCCGTTCATCGCTAATCGCCTTTAAGCGCCCTTTAGATGCAATAAAAGATGGACTGATCACACGCAAAAAAGCCTGCAAACTTTGCAGCATGCAGGCTCCTTGACGATGAACATGCACGCACTTGACGAAAAGTGCGCTATGTCATCCAAAAAATTTAAGCGCCGTAGTTGGCTTGGGCAAATTCCCAGTTGGCCAAGTTGTTCAGGAAGGCTTCCAGGAACTTGGGACGTGCATTGCGGTAGTCGATGTAGTAGGCGTGTTCCCAGACGTCAACCGTGATCAGCGGGGTCTTGCCGTCCACCAAGGGGTTGCCAGCAGCGCCGGTGTTGACGATCTCGACCGAGCCGTCAGCGTTCTTGACCAACCATGTCCAGCCCGAGCCGAAATTGCCAGCGGCCGACTTGGCAAACTCTTCCTTGAACTTGTCAAAGCTGCCGAACTTGGCGTTGATGGCGTCAGCCAGAGCACCTGTAGGAGCGCCGCCGCCATTGGGGGTCATGCACTTCCAGAAGAAGCTGTGGTTCCAGTGCTGGGCGGCGTTGTTGTACACGCCGCCGGAAGACTTCTTGACGATCTCTTCCAGTGCCATGTTTTCGAATTCTGTGCCCTTGATCAGATTGTTCAGGTTCACCACATACGTGTTGTGGTGCTTGCCGTGGTGGTACTCAAACGTCTCTTTGCTGTAGTGGGGTTCCAACGCGTCGATGGCGTAAGGCAACTGGGGCAAGGTGTGTTCCATGATGAATCCTCGTCGTGGTTTAAATCGTTAGCAAAAGCTGCAGCCGGGCACTGGCGTCCAATGTGGCTGTATGCATGCATTGTGACGCAGCAGCAACTGCAAGCCTTGTCAGCCATTGTAGGAACAAGACCGACCGATTGCAGCTAAAACCTACGCGCTGTAGCTATAAAAGCCAAAGCGCCTTCACAGCAGCTTGGGCTGCGTGACCGTGATGTCCAGCGTGCCATCTGCGAGCACTGCCTTCAGTGGCGTGCCCACAGGCGCTTGTTTCACCAAGCTGACGACCTGGCCCTGGGCTGTGGTGAGCACGCTGTAACCACGCTCGAGCACACGCTGCGGGCTGAGCAGCTCCATGCGCATGGTCAGCTCTTGCAATCGCTGGCGCTGGCGCTCCAGCTGGCGCTGTGTCTGACTGCCCAATGCCTGCCCCAGATGGTCAAAGTGCTGCCGCCTGCGTTGTAACTGCAGCTGCAGCGCGTGCTGGCAGCGCTGGCCCAGTTGTGCTACGTGCAACCGGTGCTGCGACAGCTGCTGGCTCGGTCGGCTCAGGCGCTGGGCGGCCGTATCCAGGCGCTGAGCATGGCGATCCCATTGGCGCTCCAAGCTTTGCACGATGCGTTGTTGCCATCCATCCAGCGCATCGAGCCACAGCTGGCGCGGCTGGGCGACCAG
>JBJEZV010000252.1:8235-23093 GCA_051887595.1 Comamonas sp. | reverse complement strand
GAGCACAAGCGCTGCGCGATAATGCGCGGCTGCAAGACTCTACACAAGCACGGGAGAAAAAGTTGCTGTCGATCATACAGGCCGCTGGTTGGCCCATCTGGCCCCTTATTGCATGTTCCATCATTGCACTGGCACTGATTATTGAGCGGTTTATCTCCCTCAAAACTTCACGCATCCTCCCCCCCAAACTGCTGGATGAGGCCATGTCAGTGTCCAGCGACCGCCTGCCTGCCAAGGGCGTGGTCGAACAGCTGGCCCAAAGCAGCGTGCTGGGCCAGGTGCTGGCCAGCGGTTTGCAACAGTTGCACGCGCAGCCCAACAGCAGCGAAGACGATCTGCGCCAACGCATGGAGTCCGCCGGACGTGCAGCTGCCCACCAATTGGAAAAATATCTGAGCGCCTTGGCCACCATCGCCTCGGCAGCGCCGCTGCTGGGCCTGCTGGGTACGGTGATTGGCATGATCGAGATTTTTGGCTCGCAAGCGGGTGCTGGCGCCATGGGTACCGGCAATCCTGGCCAGCTGGCGCACGGCATTTCGATTGCGTTGTACAACACGGCCTTTGGCCTGATCGTGGCGATTCCTGCGCTGATTTTCTGGCGTTATTTCCGTGGCCGTGTCGATGCCTATGTGCTGCAGCTGGAGTTGTCCAGCGAGCAGTTCCTGCGCCATCTGCAACGTCTGCGCCAGCACTGAGCACTGCACCATGGCTTTGAATTTCCGCCCCCGCCGCAGCGAAGAGCCTGAGATCAATCTGATCCCGTTCATCGACGTGCTGCTGGTGGTGCTGATCTTTTTGATGCTGAGCACCACCTACAGCAAGTTCACCGAGCTGGAGCTGACGCTGCCCACGGCCAATACCGAAACCATGCGCGACCGCCCCAAAGAATTGGTGGTGTCCATCGCCGCCGATGGCCGTTACGCCATTGGCAAGCAGGCGCTGGAAGACCGCTCGGTGGATGCCATCACCCAAGCTTTAACCGAAGCCGCGCCTGCAGGTGCTGATAGCGTGATCATCATCAGTGCCGATGCAGCGGCGCCCCACCAATCGGTGGTCTCGGCCATGGAAGCCGCGCGCCGCGCCGGGATGAGCCAGATCACCTTCGCTACGCAGTCCAGCAGCGCCAAGGCCCCGTAACCCGTATGGGCGACGCACATTCCCCCTCGTCTGCCAGTGCATCGACTGCGCACGGTCTGCGTGCGCACTGGCGCAAGCGGGGCTGGGTGGCATGCGCTCTCTTGCCCGTAGCTGGTTTGTATGCCGCGCTCAGTGGCTTGCAGCGCCAGCTGTATGCCTGGGGCTTGCGCCCAAGCCAGCATCCAGGGGTGCCAGTGATCGTCATTGGCAATGTGATTGCCGGTGGCGCAGGCAAGACCCCAGTGACCATTGCCACCGTGCAGCACCTGTTGGCTCGCGGTTGGCGGCCCGGCATTATTTCGCGCGGCTATGGCCGCAGCACCGATGACTGCCGCGCCGCAACGCCCGATGCGCGCCCGCAAGATGTAGGCGACGAACCCCTGCTCATGGCCCGCAGCACGGGCGTTCCCGTGTTTGTGGCACGACAGCGCATTGACGCAGCCCGCGCGCTGCTGGCACAGCACCCGGATGTCAATGTATTGGTGTGCGATGACGGCCTGCAGCACCATGCCCTGGCCCGAGACCTGGAAGTGTGTGTGTTCAACCACGAAGGCATTGGCAACGGCTGGCGCTTGCCATCCGGCCCCTTGCGCGAGGCTTGGCCCCGTCGGGTCGATGCTGTGCTGTATGCCGCCGCGCAACCTCCGCAGGGCACACCGGCCAGCACCCCGAGTTTTCACATGCAGCGCCAACTCGCCTCCTATGCGCTGCGCGCCAACGGACAGCAAGTGCCTTTGACCCAACTGCAGCACCAGCGCCTGCACGCGCTTGCTGCCATTGCCAGACCCGAGGACTTTTTTGCCATGCTGCGTCAGCAGGCTCTGCAGCTAAGCAGCACCGAGAGCCTGAGCGACCACTACAATTTTGAAAGCTGGAAACGTCCTGTGGATGCTTCCTTGCAGGTGATCTGCACCGAAAAAGATGCTGCCAAAGTCTGGCAAATCGACCCGAACGCACTGGCCGTGCCCTTGCAACTGCAGGTGGAACCGGGCTATTTTGAGCTGCTCGATCGCCATCTGTGCCTATCATCTGCGCATTAAAGAACATCACGGAACTGCTATGGACCCCAAACTGCTTGAACTCTTGGTCTGCCCCGTCACCAAAGGCCCTTTGCGTTTTGACAAAGAGCGCCAGGAACTGGTCTCGCAAAGCGCGCGTCTGGCTTATCCCGTGCGCGATGGCATGCCCATCTTGCTAGAAAACGAAGCTCGCACCTTGGACGACAGCGAAATCGAGGCCTGATTGCCGTGCGCTTCACTGTCTTGATTCCTGCCCGACTGGCGTCCAGTCGCCTGCCCAACAAGCCTTTGGCGGACATTGCCGGTCTACCCATGGTGGTGCGTGTGGCCCATCAAGCGCGCAAGAGCCAGGCCGCTCGCGTCGTGGTTGCGGCTGATAGCGAAGCCATCGTCCAGGCCTGCCAGGCTCATGGCGTGGAAGCTGTGCTTACGCGCGCCGACCATCCCAGTGGCAGCGACCGTTTGGCTGAAGCCTGCACGCTGCTGGGCTTAGATGGCGAAGACATGGTGGTCAACGTGCAGGGCGACGAACCCCTGATTGACCCGGCCCTGATCGACGCTGTTGCCCAAGTACTGGCCCAAGCGCCCGGCGCCAGCATGGGCACCGCCGCGCACGCCATTGCCTCGCGCGAAGACTATGTGAACCCCAATGTAGTGAAAGTGGTGTGCAATGCTGCAGGCTTGGCGCACTACTTCAGCCGCGCGCCCATTCCCTTTCACCGGGACCGCGCGCAAGAGCAATGGTGGGACGCGCACGCCGACTTTGCGCCACTGCGCCACGTGGGTATATACGCATACAAAGCAGGGTTTTTGCGGCAATTTCCGCAGCTCTCGCCCGCGCCCACGGAGCTTACTGAGTCGCTGGAACAGTTGCGCGCGCTGTGGCATGGCCACCAAATTGCGGTACACGTTACGGCCCAGGCTCCCGGCGCGGGTGTGGATACGCCCGAAGATCTGGAACGCGTGCGTAAGATTTTGTCTGCCGCGTAAACCTTGATATTTCAGTAAATTCTGAAATATAAATCCATAATAAGAGCAGTTAGCCTCCGTTGGATAAGCTTTTGCGTATGTTTTGATACGCAAAACCAGTCCCCGCGCAGGCTGGCTGCTTCTTTTTTGTGCATCTGTTGCATATGTGGGCCAGATGCACCATCTTGATTTGACCCTGCGCCTACAGCGACACCTGTGCGTGTCAAGCACGTTCGCGCGCTGGGAACAAATGCGCTTTTTGCATGGCTTTATTCGAGCTGTAAGTCGCAGCAAAGGTGCTGCGTGCTATCCTTGAGCGGATACCTAGCGGCTGTCGCCTGCTCTTTTTGTTACACAAAAAGCCCCGCTCCGCCAAGAATTTCTACATATCGAGGATTTCCATGAAACTGATTTTGTTGGGCGCTCCCGGCGCCGGCAAAGGCACGCAAGCCGCCTTCATCTGCCAGAAGTTCGGCATCCCCCAAATCTCCACTGGCGACATGCTGCGTGCCGCCGTCAAGGCCGGCACACCCTTGGGCCTGCAAGCCAAAGCGGTGATGGATGCTGGCCAACTGGTCAGCGACGACCTGATCATCAACTTGGTCAAAGAACGCATCGCACAGGCCGACTGCGCCAACGGCTTCCTGTTTGACGGTTTCCCCCGCACCATTCCCCAAGCCGATGCCATGAAGGCTGCTGGCGTGAAGCTGGACTATGTGCTGGAAATCGACGTGCCCTTCGACGCCATCATTGAGCGCATGAGCGGCCGCCGCTCGCACCCCGCTTCGGGCCGCACTTACCACGTCAAGTTCAACCCACCCAAGGTGGAAGGCAAGGACGACGTGACCGGCGAAGACCTGGTGCAGCGTGACGACGACAAGGAAGAAACCGTTAAAAAGCGCTTGGACGTCTACAGCAACCAAACCCGTCCTCTGGTCGATTACTACCAGGCATGGGCACAGCAAGACCCCATCAATGCGCCCAAGTACCGCGCCATCAGCGGTATGGGTTCTGTGGAAGAAATCACCGCTCGCGCCCTGCAAGCCCTCAGCGCCTAAACGCTGCGGCTGCACCGCCTTGCATCCACAAGCTGCCTTCGGGCAGCTTTTTTTATGTGCATGCCGCCAGCAATTGCAGCATCAAGCTAATGCGTGCTTTGACGGGGCTCAGCGGGCTGACGTGGGCATCGTCCTCGCCCGGCGCCAGCACAATGCTGCCTTGCTCGCAGCGCGTGGTTTTCCAGACCACCACCCCTTGCGCACGCGCCTGCTGCAAAGCTGGCAACAAAGCTTTGTGGATGGAGCCATTGCCTGTGCAGGCCACCACCAGACCCTGCACTCCCGCCTGCACCAGCGCCTCGACCTGGGCAGCACGGGCACCAGCATGACAGAGCACCACTTCCACCCAAGGCCATTGCTCAGCAGGCGTTTGCCAGGCACAAGACGTGTCCCAACGCTGGTGGGGCACGGACAAGGCCGACAGCGGTGGTTGCACACGCCCTTCCTCCACGCTGGCCAGCGCGCCCTGCGGATATGAGGCAAACGCGTGGAGACGGTAGGGATGGACTTTGCGCACCATGGCGGCGCTGTGCACCTCACCGGCTGCCACCACCCACACGCCTGCGGGCAACTCCAGCGCCGCAGCCACGGCGTCGCGCAAGTTGGCGGGGCCATCGGCCGACAAAGCATCTGCAGGCCGCATGGCACAAGTCAGCACCACGGGCTTGCTGGCAGGCAGCACGCATTGCAAAAACCACGCCGTTTCTTCGAGCGTGTCCGTGCCATGCGTGATCACCAGGGCTGTGATGTCTGGGTCTTCCAGGGCATGCACGCAGGCGGCAGCCAACTGCTGCCAGCCTGGCACGTCCATGTCTTTGCTGTCCATTTGCAACACCTGCTGCACTTGCGCCAGCGCATGGCGCGCATCCAGCATGGGCTGTATGGGCTGTAGCAGTTGCGCGACAGCCAGTTGGCCCGCTTGGTAGCCCGTACTGCCTTCAGCAGAGGCACCTTGCCCGGCAATCGTGCCCCCCGTACCCAAAATCGCAATTTTTCTGTGACTCGACACTTGCGGACCCCATGAAACTGGTTAAAAATACAGGTACTGGATAAACACACAGTTATCCAACTACAAGGACAGGCATGGAAGCTACCCACCTTACCCCCCGACAGCAGCAAATTCTGGACCTCATCCAAGATGCCATCTCGCGCACCGGCGCTCCACCGACCCGCGCAGAAATCGCACGCACCTTGGGCTTCAAATCCGCCAACGCTGCCGAAGAGCACCTCAAAGCCCTGGCACGCAAAGGCGTGCTGGAACTGGTCAGCGGCACTTCGCGCGGTATCCGCTTGAACAGCGATGCGGTGCGCCACATCAATGCTGCGCGTGGCACCCACTTTGACTTGCCCATGTCCGCCATGCAGCCCATGTTGCTGCCGCTGGTGGGCCGCGTGGCTGCGGGTTCGCCCATTTTGGCGCAAGAGCATATCGACCAAAGCTTTGCTGTTGAAAGCAGCATGTTCCCTAGCAAGCCTGACTACCTGCTGCGCGTGCGCGGCATGTCCATGCGCGATGCAGGCATCCTAGACGGCGACCTGCTCGCCGTGCAATCCACACGCGAGGCCCGCAATGGCCAGATCGTCGTGGCACGGCTGGGCGATGAGGTGACCGTCAAGCGTTTGCGAAAAACCGGCAAGAGCATTGAACTGGTGCCTGAAAACCCAGATTTTCCTGTGATCGAAGTGGGCCCTGAAGACAACTTCGAGATTGAGGGGCTTGCGGTCGGCTTGATCCGCAACTCGCTACAGCTCTAAGCCCTAACCATAGCTTTCATTACTTGTGTGCATGCTGCGCGTCGCGCGGCAGGGACTTTCTTTGCCTTTTTCCCGGAGAACACCATGTCATTGTTTCATTGCGAATTGCCTTTGCCGATTGCTGCTCCCGCAGACACCCGCGCAGCCAATCAATCGCAGTTTTCGGTGGTCCATCTGCATCCATCCTTTGCCGCCCATGGCAACGTGCGCTACATCCGCAGAAGTTCTGACTGCTATGCGCTCACCGGGAAATGCTCTGATGTCTGCGCTGCCTTGGATCGTTTGGTGCAACAAGAAGCCGCACAACGACTGGCGAGCTGCTGAGCTTGTAAGCATCTGTTGAAAAACTGCGCGCCTGCTGGCAGGGCATGGATGCAAAAACTTACACCATCTTTAGAAGGACAGATCAGCCAAAACACCGGGCCGAGCTCAACATGGAGTCACGTGACAGACCCCTTTCTTCAAGCACCAACACTTCGACTGGAGAAGTCATGACCTACACCCCTGCTTCGTCTTCGCCCAGACTTCCAACACTACCGACACAAGGCGGCTTGCTCGGCCGGGGGTTTGTATATCGTACCGCTGAGAAGACCGATGTCCGCCTGACTTGGGCCAAAGCTATGGCGCAAATCCGCGCCAATAAAAGTGGCTGAAACAGCGCGTAAAATCCGTTGCTTGCGGAAAACGCACTAAAACGACTGGCATGTCAAGGCGGCAGCAGCTTTGACCAGCGGGCTATACGACAATAGCCCTTTTGCGCCAAGCCTATTGTGTGGCGCCTGTCTGAGCTGTTACTTTCCCGCCCATGAATATTGTCATTCTTGACGACTACCAAGATGCCGTCCGCAAACTGTCTTGCGCCAGCTTGCTAGAAGGCTGGAACACCAAGGTCTATACAAATTCCGTGCGCGGTGTGGGCCAGCTTGCTGTCCGCTTAAGAGATGCCAATGTCATTGTTCTGATCCGTGAGCGCACCCCTATTTCGCGCCAGTTGATTGAAAAACTGCCGAACCTTCAATTGATTGCCCAGGTGGGGCGTGTGGGCCCCCATTTGGATGTGCAAGCCTGTACAGACCACGGGGTTGCTGTTGCGGAAGGCCTAGGTTCCCCTGTCGCGCCAGCTGAGTTGACCTGGGCTTTGGTCATGGCTGCTATGCGTCGACTGCCCCAATACATTGCTAACCTCAAGCACGGAGCGTGGCAACAGTCAGGTTTTCGTGCAGCGTCCATGCCCCCCAATTTTTCGCTGGGTTCATCTCTGCAAGGGCGTGTGCTGGGAATTTGGGGTTTTGGACGTATCGGCCAAATCGTTGCAGGCTATGGCAAAGCCTTTGGCATGCAGGTACAGGTCTGGGGCAGCGAAACCGCTCGGCAACGGGCGGTTGAGCAGGGATTCCATGCAGCCCACAGCCGCGAAGCCTTTTTTGCGCAATCCGATGTGCTGAGCCTGCATCTGCGGCTGTGCCCTGAGACGCAGTCAATAGTGACGCGCCTAGATTTGGCACGCATGAAACCCAGCGCCTTGCTGGTGAATACGGCGCGGGCAGAATTGATCGCGCCTGATGCGCTGGTGTCGGCTTTGTCCGAAGGTCGGCCAGGCTTGGCAGCGGTTGATGTCTTCGAAAGCGAACCCATTTTGCAAGGCCACGCTTTGCTGCGCATGGAAAACTGCATCTGCACGCCACACATTGGCTATGTTGAGCAAGACAGTTACGAGCTGTACTTTGGCTCAGCCTTCGAAAATATCGTCAACTTTGCCAATGGCACTCCCAGCCGCATTGTGAATCCTGAAGTTTTGCGCTAAAGCGTCCAGATGCAGCAACCGCTGCACTGGACCACTGCTCAAACCTTAGGTGCCCGCATCCTCTTGTTGGAGCCTGTGAAGTTCCTGCTTCAGTAGCTCTCGAGCAGCTGCTTGCATGACAGGCGCCAACTGCTGGCTGAGCGCAAGGCTGAGTTTTTGGACTTGATCTTGGACGATCGCGTTCACTTTTTCTTGCACATCGGCTGGCAAGCTGGCCGCAGGGCCAGACAACCACTGCCCTTCCAGCGTCTCTAGCACCCGCTGGGTGATGGCCCGCTCGGTCAGCGCTACTTGCACTTGCTGGGTCGGCAAGGCAAACGTATCAAACCCATCCACAGGCTTAGAGACGAAAGCAGGCGCTGCATCTTGCGGTGGCTGGTCCATCGGCTGCGATTGCGATTGTGCAACTTTGGGCATGCTCGCAGCTTGGCGCACCTGCTCCGGATCGATGACTTCGGTCAAGGTTGGAACAAATCGCGGTGGTTGGCGGTGGTGCGAAAACATTATGAGCCTCCGTTGAGCACCATATCATGCCTTTCGATGGCGTGACCCAACTGCTGATAGTGCCGCCAACGCTGGCGCGCGCATTGGCGATCCTCGTCATCCCACGAAGACACCACTTCCACCAACTTGTCAAAAGCCTCAAATCCCTCAGGCACCGCTGTGCCCAGGTTCAACAGCAATGCGCGGTGCTGGCTTAAGGTGGCGCGCGACACCAGCACAACGGGCGACAAGGCAAAGATGGCATCGTCATCGCCTTCCACCGCATGGGCTAGAAAATCCTGGCCTGCCAACTTCCACAGGCGCGCGGAAAGCTGGCGCAGCAGCTCTATGGGAGCCACCACGGTCACAGGAACTTCCCGGCGCATCGCCTTGCGCACAAAGCGGCATGCATAGTCGAGCTTGTCAGGGGCATTGAAGTGAAATGCCACCTGCGTCTTGCTCTCGCCTTGCTTGCTCATTCCACCTGCGGCGCCTTCACCGGCGCCTTGTTGCGCGAGGCGGCAGCCTTGGGCAAGGCTTTAGGTGCAGCCTTGGCCTTGGTGGTACGCGGCGTCTTGGTAGAAGCTTGTGCTGCTTGGTCCAGCAAGAACTGCAACAACAACGGTACAGGGCGGCCCGTGGCTCCCTTGGCTGCGCCTTCTTTCCAGGCTGTACCAGCAATGTCCAAGTGCGCCCAAGGCATGGTGCCGACAAAGCGTTGCAAGAACTTTGCGGCGGTAATGGAGCCACCAGCACGTCCTGCCACATTGCCCAAATCGGCAAAGTTGCTCTTGAGACCTTCAGCATAGTCGTCGTCGAGCGGCATGCGCCAGCACAGATCTTGGCTCTTTTCACCCGCTTGCAACAGTTGCTGTGCCAGCTCTTCTGTATTGGCGTACATACCACTGCGCACGCCACCCAAGGCAATGACACAGGCGCCCGTAAGGGTCGCAATATCTACCACTGCCGCGGGTTTGAAACGTTCGGCATAGGTCAACACGTCACACAGCACCAAACGACCTTCGGCATCGGTGTTGAGGATTTCAATGGTTTGACCACTCATGCTGGTCACCACATCACCCGGTTTGACAGCACCACCGTCAGGCATGTTTTCGCAGGCGGGGATCAGGCCCACCACATTGATAGATGGTTGCAGCTGCGCCAAGCTACGGAACACGCCCAGCACACTGGCAGCGCCACACATGTCGTACTTCATCTCATCCATGGCCGCAGCCGGCTTCAACGAAATACCACCGGTGTCAAATGTGATGCCCTTGCCCACCAGCACCACCGGCGCTTGCGACTTGGGCGCCCCGTTATAGCTGAGCTCAATCAGCTGCAAAGGCTCTTTAGAGCCCTGCGCCACCGCCAAGAAAGCGCCCATGCCCAATTTGGCCACTTCCTTGGGGCCATGAATCTTGCACTGGATGCCCGTGTGCTTGCCAAGCTCCTTGGCGGCCTGCGCCAACAAGGTAGGTGTCGCATGATTGGCAGGGCGGTTGCCCCACTCTTTGGCCAGTGTTTGGCCCGCTGTCAGTGCCACGGCCTGCTCAAATGCAGCGCTCAGACCCGTTTTGTCTGCGACTGCCACTGTCAACTTATTCAAAGCAACTGGCTTGGCTTGTGGCTTGGTCAAGGTGTAGATGTAAGTGGCCTCAGCCACTGCCTGCACACCACAACGCACGGCAAGCTCCGTGGACGCGCCGCCCGCAATGTAGAGCATGGCCTGCTTGACCCCTTCGGACTTCCAGCTGCTGGCAGCAGACGCAAACGCCGTGCGCAGTTCACGCTCTGTGCCCTTACCTGCACCGACCAGTACCACGCGACGTGCCTTGATGCCTTGGGGTTGGAAGCAATGCAGCACCTTACCGGCCGCATGGCTCCAATCACCATGGGCAGCAGCAGCACCGACCAAGGCCGACAAAGGGTCATCGCTCGACGCAAAAGACTCGCTCACCAACAATACAAGAAGATCGCACTTCGCAGCAGCCGCACTGGATAGGCTCTGAGCCTTGAGTTCAAAGTTCATAATCGGTGTTTTCCTTTTGATCCAATGTTATTCGATTCATCCATACGCAAGGAGCTGGCACGCAGCTTCGGTGCTACTTTAGTGGTTCTCATCACGGTCGTTATGACCATGATGCTGATTCGCACTTTGGGGCAGGCCACCAAGGGCACCGTGAGCCCATCCGATGTGATGCTGGTCATGGGCTTTACCGTGCTTGGCCAGATGTCCACCATCCTGACATTGAGCTTGTTCGTTGCGGTAGTGGGCACCTTGTCGCGCATGTACCGTGACAGTGAGATGGCCATCTGGTTTGCCAGTGGTCAGGGACTGGCCAGCCAGCTGCGACCCATCTTTCGTTTTGCGTGGCCCATTGTCGCGGTGATCGCGGTACTGGCTTTGCTCGTATGGCCTTGGAGCAACCAGCAAATTCAGGAATTGCGCAGCCAGTTTGAGCAGCGCAGCGATATTGACCGCATTGCACCCGGCGAGTTTCAAGAATCTTCGGACGGCACACGCGTCATCTTTATCGACAAGGATTCGCTGTCGGAAACAGCGGCGAACAACATCTTTTTGGTGGAGCAGCGGCAAGGGCGTGAATACGTCACCTCTGCCAAGTCCGCACACCTAGAAGTGATCAATGACCAGCGCCATGCTGTGCTGAGCAAGGGCCAGCGCATTGAAACCACCCTCAATGCCGCACAAGTGGATGGGCAAATGAAAGTCACCCACTTTGAGACCTACCAATTGCGCCTTGAAGAATCTGGCCCTGCGCGTACCAGCCTCACAGCGCGCGCGTTAAGTACGCCGCAACTTCTTGAACAAGCATCGCCTGTCAATCTGGCAGAGGCGGGCTGGCGCACAGGGCTTCCCCTGGCAGCGCTTAATTTGCTGTTGTTGGCGCTGGCCATTACCATCGTGAATCCACGCGTTGGTCAAAGCACCAGTCTGGTTGTGGCCTTGCTGACGTTTGTCATTTATTACAACCTGATGTCCGTCGGCCAGAGCTGGGTGGCGTCCGGTCGCATCGGCCTTGCCACCTACATCTTGGGCGTGCATGGCAGCATTTTGGTCATCGGTGCGCTGGGTCTGGCCATGCGCCATTTCCGCTGGAGTGTGAAAGATCTGTGGCGCCAGCGCCGGGGAGTCGCTGCATGAAAACGCTGCGCAGACTAATTTACCGTGACATTGCCAGCGCCATTGGCTTTGTGGTGCTGGCCTTTTTGGCCCTGTTTTTCTTTTTCGATCTGCTCGATGAGATGGGCGATGTCGGGCGCACTGTCGGTGACACCACCTATACCGTCTGGCACGCCTTGTTGTCCGTCAGCCTTGGCATACCCAATCACTTGTACGAGTTACTGCCGATTGCGGTGCTGATTGGCAGCATTTTTGTGATGGCACGCTTTGCCCAAAGCTCGGAATTCACCATCATGCGCACAAGTGGTTTAGGACCATGGCTGGCATTGCGCACCATGCTCACGCTGGGTGTGGCTTTTGTGGTGTTGACCATTGCCGTCGGTGACTATGTGGCGCCTGCCACGGAGCGACTGGCGCTGGTGGTCAAAGCCAAATACTTGGGAAAGACTTCGACCGTGGGCTCTACGGGCGCATGGCTCAAAGAAAAGAACCAAGGCAACACCTTGGCGGTCAATGTGCGTGCCGTGCGTGCCGATGGCGCCCTCACCGGCATTCGCATCTTTGAATTTGATCCGCAAGGTCGCATGGTGCAGCAAATCCATGCTGCGTCAGGCCAAGTGCATGAAGACCACAACCGATGGCAGTTGCAGCAGGTGCAGCGCACACAACTCGACTACCCCACTGACAGTCCAGAACCCAATGCGACGCAGGCACAGCGCCAAGCACTCGAGCAATACGACTGGAACACGGGCATCACCAGCGAGATGCTGATTGCCTCGGTTCACAAACCCGATCGCATGCCCACGCTGGAGCTGTTCCAATTCATCCAACACCTCAAAGCCAATGACCAGTCGGCCCAAAAGTACGAGATCGAGTTCTGGCGCAAGGTGTTCTACCCATTGAGCTGTCTGGTGATGGTGGTGCTGGCCCTGCCTTTTGCTTATCTGCATTTCCGCTCGGGTGGCATTGCGGGCTATGTGTTTGGCGGTGTGATGGCAGGCATCAGCTTTTTCCTGCTCAACAACGTTTTTGGCTATGCCGGGAATTTGCAAAACTGGTCGCCCATGTTGACGGCAGCGGCGCCTGGGCTGATTTATTCCCTGCTGTCACTCGGAGCCTTTGCATGGCTGGTGATTCGGCGGTGAATACCAGCGCAGCACAGCGCGGAATCGTGTTTTTTGCCCACGGCTCGCGCGATCCGCTGTGGCGCAAGCCCATTGAGGCGGTGGCACAGCAGCTGCGCGCCCAGTATGCCGATGCGCTGTGCGCCACCGCGTACCTGGAGCTGACCACGCCCGACTTGCCCACTGCAGCCCGCATGCTGATCGAGCAAGGCTGTCGCCACCTCACGGTGCTACCCATGTTCTTGGGCACGGGACGCCATGCACGGGAAGACCTGCCCAAGCTGGTGACCAGCTTGGAGCAGCTGCATCCCCATGTGCAGTTTGAAATTGCAACCGCCGTGGGTGAAGATCCCCGCATTACTCAACGGATGGCAGAGATCGCTGCCGAGCACTTGCATAAGACGCCACATCTTTAGATATTTCATTCATAATGATGAAAGCATCGTTGCCGACATCCTCTTATGAACCTCCACCAATTCCGTTTCGTCCAAGAAGCCGCGCGCCGCAATCTGAATCTGACGGAAGCGGCCAAGGCCTTGCACACCTCGCAGCCAGGCGTCTCCAAAGCCATCATTGAGCTGGAGGAGGAGCTGGGGGTCGACATTTTTGCGCGCCATGGCAAGCGCCTCAAGCGCATCACCGAGCCGGGCGAGCACGTGCTCAAAAGCATTGAGCTCATCATGCGCGAGGTGGGCAACCTCAAGCGCATTGGCGAGCAGTTCAGCGCCCAAGACAGCGGTACGCTGAGCATTGCCACCACCCACACCCAGGCGCGCTACGTGTTGCCGCAGGCCGTGGCCAAGTTGCGCAGCAGCTATCCCAAAGTCAATATCAGCCTGCACCAAGCCACGCCCCATGAAGTGGCGCGCATGGTGCTCGATGAAGTGGCAGAAGTTGGGATGGCAACTGAATCACTGGCCGACTACCCCGATTTGGTCACCCTCCCCTGCTATGAGTGGCAACACGTTTTGGTGGTGCCCACAGGCCATCCTTTGGCAACCAAAGAGCGCATCGGCCTGGATGATTTGGCCAGCGAGCCTTTGATCACTTACCACCCCTCCTTTACCGGACGGGGCAAGGTCGATGCGGCGTTTGCTACACGCAAGATTGAGCCACGCATTGTGCTGGAGGCCATCGATGCCGACGTGATCAAGACCTATGTGCGCTTTGGTCTGGGCATTGGCATCGTGGCGGAAATGGCCATGCGCGACGACCCCGTGCCGGATTTGGTCTCACGACCGCTGGGCCACCTGTTCGGGCAAAGCGTTACCCGTGTGGCGTTCAAGCGTGGGGCTTATCTGCGCAACTTTGTCTACAAGTTTGCCGAGACGCTCAGCGACCGCCTCTCGCGCGATTTGATCCTGCGTGCCATGAGCGGCCACGTCAGCGATTACGAACTCTAAATCTCTCTTGGCTCGGGTGCCCTTGCGCACCCTTTTCTTTCAGCTTCAGCGATTGCCTCATGTCTGCTGCACCGACTTTTCCCAGCAAGTTGCCCAATGTGGGCACCACCATTTTTTCTGTGATGTCTGCCTTGGCGCAGCAACACCAGGCAGTGAACCTGGGCCAAGGGTTTCCTGATTTTGGCTGCGACCCACAGCTCGTACAGGCGGTCGCAGATGCCATGCAAGCCGGGCACAACCAGTACCCACCCATGCCCGGCATGCCGCAGTTGCGCGAGGCGGTGGCTGCGAAAATCGAGGCGCTGCATGGCAAACGCTATGACGCAGGCAGCGAAATCACCATCACTGCGGGCGCCACACAAGCCATTTTGACGGCCATTTTGGCCACCGTGCATGCGGGCGATGAAGTCATCGTGCTGGACCCTTGCTACGACAGCTACGCGCCTAATATCGAATTGGCAGGCGGCGTCGTGGTGCGCGTGCCTTTGACGCCTGGCAGCTTTCGCCCGGACTTTGCGCGCATTGCTGCGGCGATTACGCCGCGCACCCGCTTGCTCATCATCAACACGCCGCACAACCCCAGCGCCACCATCTGGACGGCCGATGAAATGCGCCAACTGGAAGCGCTGCTGGCCCCGACCAATGTGTTGCTGATCAGCGATGAGGTCTATGAGCACATGGTGTTCGATGGCGCCCAGCACGAAAGCGCCGCGCGCTTTGCGGGTCTGGCCGAGCGTGCCTTTATCGTCTCCAGCTTTGGCAAAACCTACCATGTCACAGGTTGGAAAGTGGGCATCGTAGCAGCGCCTGCAGCGTTAATGGCGGAGTTCCGCAAAGTCCACCAATTCAACGTGTTCACGGTGAACACGCCCATGCAAGTGGGGCTGGCAACGTACATGGCCAATCCTGCGCCCTACCTTGATTTGCCCGCTTTCTACCAACGCAAGCGCGATTTGTTTGCCGA
>JBJEZV010000252.1:4304-8135 GCA_051887595.1 Comamonas sp. | reverse complement strand
TTTTATATCTGAAAACATTGCTCCACCAAGGCAAGTAGCTCTTTTCTTTAGAGCAACACAATGTCGTATTGCTCTTGCACCAAGGCCCCCTCCGCCTGCAAAGAGATCGGCTTGCCAATGAAGTCGCTCAAGCCTGCCAAGTGCTGGCTTTCTTCGTCAAGCAGCAAATCAATCACGTCGGGGTGTGCCACCACGCGGAATTCTTTGGGATTGAACTGGCGCGCTTCGCGCAGGATTTCGCGCAAGATTTCATAGGCCACGCTGCGCACGGTTTTGACCGTGCCCTTGCCTTGGCAGCTTGGGCAAGGCTCGCACAGCATGTGCGCCAGCGACTCGCGCGTGCGCTTGCGCGTCATCTCCACCAGCCCCAACTGTGAGAAGGTGCCTGCCATGGTCTTGACCCGGTCACGCGCGAGTTGTTTGCGCAACTCGGCAAGCACCTGCTCGCGGTGCTCCTCCATGGACATGTCGATAAAGTCCACGATGATGATGCCACCCAGATTGCGCAGGCGCAGCTGCCGGGCAATGGCGTGTGCCGCTTCGAGGTTGGTTTTGAAGATGGTTTCGTCAAAATTGCGCGCGCCCACATAGCCGCCGGTGTTGACGTCGATGGTGGTCAGCGCTTCGGTCTGGTCCACAATCAGATACCCGCCAGACTTGAGCTCTACCCGGCGCCCCAAGGCCTTGGCGATTTCATCGTCGATGGAGTACAGATCAAAAATCGGGCGCTCACCCTTGTACAGCTGCAGCTTGCCCGCCGCGCTGGGCATGAATTCTTTGCCAAAGCTCAGCAACTGCTGGAACTGCTCCTTGGAGTCAATGCGGATGCTTTGTGTGTTCTCACCGACCAAATCGCGCAGCACGCGCTGCAGCAGGTTCAAGTCTTGGTGCAGCACCGACATGGGCGGCAGCGTGACGGCAGCGTTTTTGATGCGTGCCCACGTCTTGCGCAGGTAGGCAATGTCTTCGGCCAGCTCTTCGTCGGTGGCATCTTCTCCATTGGTGCGCAAAATAAAGCCGCCACCACCACCCTGCTCGCGCAAGCCCACCAGTTTTTGCAAGCGGCCCCGCAAGGCATCACGTTCTTCGGGTGTGATTTTTTGCGACACACCAATGTGTTCATCCTGCGGCAAATGCACCAGCAATCGCCCAGCGATGCTGATTTGCGTCGACAGGCGCGCCCCCTTGGTGCCGATCGGGTCCTTGATGACTTGCACCACCAAAGACTGGCCTTCAAAGACTTGGTGCTCGATGGGCTTGGGGGGCTCGTTTTTGCGCGCAATCATGGGCGCATCGCCGCTTTCCTGGCGCTGCCACACATCGGCGACATGCAAAAACGCGGCGCGTTCCAAGCCGATATCGATAAAGGCCGACTGCATGCCTGGCAAGACCCGGGATACCTTGCCCAGATAAATATTGCCCACCAAACCACGCTCCAGCGTGCGCTCGATGTGCAGCTCTTGCACCGCCCCTTGCTCCACCACCGCCACACGCGTTTCTTGGGGTGACCAATTGATCAAAATATCTTGCTGCATGGATTTATCTTGTTATGGAGTGCTGGAGACCTGATGAACTATCTTTTAGAGCTTCCAGCCAATTTGACGCAGCAACTGCGCAGTTTCAAACACGGGCAAACCCATGATGCCTGAATAACTGCCTGCCATGTGCTCAATCATGGTCGCAGCTGCGCCCTGAATGCCGTAGGCACCTGCCTTGCCAAAGGGCTCGCCAGTGGCAATATAGGCATCAATCTGGGCATCGTCCATGACCATGAATCGCACCTGCGACACACACAGTGCCTGGAAGCGCTGCTCACCATTGTGCAAAGCGACGGCTGTGAGCACCTCATGGGTTTGACCGGATAGCTTGCGCAGAATCTGCCACGCGTCGTCAGCATCGGCAGGCTTGCCCAGAATCTCTGTGCCCAAAGCCACGGTGGTGTCAGAAGCCAGGATCGGCGCAGCCGCCAACCCACGGCGCTGTGCGCGGGCTACAGCGGCATCCAGCTTCAAACCCGTGACTCGCTGTACGTAATCACGAGGTGCTTCACCGGGCAGCACCACTTCAATGGCTTCTGCATCTTCCACGATATCACCCGCTGCATTGGGCAGCAACAAGCTGTGGGCCACGCCCATTTGCTGCAGCAACTGGCTGCGGCGCGGGCTTTGCGATGCGAGATAAATAAAGTCCGTCATACGGCTCCTGTGAACACGGGTGCCCGCCGCATACACGGCCAAGCAATGGCTTTCAACATTCCGACTTGAAATGGATCAGCACCATTTTGGATTTGTATGCTGCCACCTGACACATTTAGGCACTTGCAAAAAACAAACCCACCGCAATGGGCAGGGCTAGAGGGAAGCACAAGTGCGATTACTCGCGGTGGTAAGGGTGGCCTGCATTGACAGACCAAGCCCGATACAGCTGCTCAATCAACAAAACACGCACCATGGCATGGGGCAAAGTCATGTCAGACAAGCGAATCTTCTCATGGGCCAGTTGCTTGAAAGCAGGATCCAGCCCATCGGGGCCGCCAATGATCAGCGCCACATCATCGCCTTCCAGCTGCCAGTGCTGCAGCCGCTGGGCCAAGGCCTTGGTCGTGAGGTTGGTACCCCGCTCGTCCAGCACCACAATGCGCGTGCCGCGCGGGATGGCTGCTTCAATGCGCTTGCGCTCTGCCGCGTACAAGGTTTCAACCGTCTTGGAGCCGCGAGGCTCCGTTTTGACGGCTTTGAGTTCCACCTTGAGTTCAGGGGGGAAGCGCTTGGCGTAGTCATCGTAGGCTGTCTGCGCCCAATCGGGCACATGCTGGCCTACGGCCACGATCAGCAGCTTCATGCCTTCTTCGCAGCAGCCTTCTTCGCGCCGCCACGGGGTGCTGTAGGCTTGACGACCACAGTCTTCACAGCGCTAGACTTCTTGGCCGCAGGCTTCTTGGCTGCTGCAGACTTGGCCGCAGGAGCCTTGCTGGCAGCGCGCTTGGCAGGAGCCTTTGGAGCAGCTGGCTTAGATTCAGCGCTGGCAGTCTTTTTCGCAGGCGCAGTTTTCTTGGCCACGGTCTTGCCATCCACCGACGCTACGGCCTTTTTGGCAGCAGGCTTCTTGGCAGGCTTGGTTGTCTGCGAATCGTCTTCGGAAGCAAAAATCTTGGCGGGCTTGGCAGCGCCCAGCTTCAGACGCACAGGCTTTTCGCCCCAGATTTCTTCCAGTCGGTAGTACTGGCGAATCATGGGTTGCATGATGTGCACCACGCACTGTCCGCAGTCCACAATGATCCATTCACCCGTTTCTTCACCTTCATGGCGAGGCACCGAAAAGCCGGCCTTCTTCACCGCATCGCGCACGCTGGTCGCCAGCGCTTTGGTCTGGCGATTGGAAGTACCCGAGGCAATGATGACGCGCTCGAACAGGGGTGACAGGTGTTCGGTATTGAAGACCTGGATATCTTGGGCCTTCACATCTTCCAGCCCATCGACGATGGCACGCTGGAGTTTGGTCACGTCTTTTTTGGCGGCGGAATCGGTTTGGCTGGAAGTGCTCATCAGGCTATGGGTTGGTAGAAAGTTCCGGTCAATATAGCGTGGTGGCATATCAGGCTTCAAAGCCTGCTTATATGACGCCCCATGCTGACAGGGCTTTTATTGTGGTTTTACAAATTAAATGCCGACGACAGAAGCAATGCTCCATCGTCGGCAGCTATGGAAATTATAGTTTTGCAGCGCAGGCATTGCTCAGCGCGATTCAAATCCAGTCACGGCGTACCAAGAATTCACTGAGCAATCGCGCCTCGGGCGAACCTTCGGGGTCTTGGCGCTGGTAGCTCCAATC
>JBJEZV010000252.1:2722-4204 GCA_051887595.1 Comamonas sp. | reverse complement strand
TTGCGGTGCTTGAGGTAAAAGTACTCATCGCACCACTGCTTGAAGCGCGGGTACAGCTGGGCGCCAAATGGAGCCAGAGCATCCCGGCAGGTCTGGTGAAAATGCACAGCATCCTCTTCAAAGCCATAAACCGGCGTGAGGTCCATGCCGCCGCCAAACCAGCAAGTTGGCGTTTGTCCTTCGTGACCGGCTGCAATCATGCGCACATTCATGTGCACAGTGGGCACATAGGGGTTGCGCGGGTGAAACACCAGCGACACGCCCATGGCTTCAAAGGGAGCACCTGCCAATTCAGGACGATGCTGCGTGGCCGAGGGCGGCAGCTGCGCGCCTTTGACGTGTGAAAAGCCGCAGCCCGCACGTTCAAACACCAAGCCGTTTTCCAAGATCTTGGTGATGCCGTTGCCTTGCAAACGCTCATGCGCGCCCTTTTCCCAGGGGTCAGACAAAAAAGTGCCTGCCGCTGGACCTGCCGCCGCCTCCACCGCTTCTACCGACTCGGTAATGCTGGCTTGCAGACCCATGAGATAGGTGCGGACAGCGTCCACATTGGACTTTAGCTCTTGCACACGCAGCTCCTTAGCTCTTGATGGCGCGGAAACCAATATCGCGGCGGTATTGCATACCCTCGAAATGAATGCCACGCGTCACGTCATAAACGCGTTGCTGGGCTTGACGCACGCTGTCGGCCAAAACGGTCACGCACAGCACACGGCCGCCGGATGTCTCAGGCACACCGGCTGCGTTGAGCTGCGTGCCAGCATGGAAGACCATGGCATCGTCCGCTTCCGCTGGCAGGCCCGTAATCGCATCACCCTTGCGGGGAGCTTCAGGGTAGCCCGCAGCGGCCATGACCACGCCCAATGCCGTGCGACGGTCCCACTCCAGCTCCACTTGGTCCAGCTTGCCCTCAACCGCAGCCAGCATGACATCGACCAGATCGCTCTTCAGGCGCATCAAGATAGGCTGGGTTTCAGGATCGCCCATGCGGGTGTTGAACTCCAGTGTCTTAGGATGGCCGTTGGCGTCGATCATCAAACCGGCATACAGGAAACCGGTAAACGGCACGCCGTCTTTTTCCATGCCACGGATGGTGGGCAAAATGATCTCGCGCATGGCGCGGGCATGCACATCGGCTGTGACCACAGGCGCAGGCGAATATGCGCCCATGCCACCGGTATTGGGGCCTTCGTCGTTATCTTTGAGGCGCTTATGGTCCTGGCTGGTGGCCATGGCCACCACATTCTTGCCATCGCACAGCACGATGAACGAAGCTTCTTCGCCCGACAAGAACGCTTCAATCACCACACGTGCGCCACCTTCGTTGTGCTGCACACCGTATTTGTTGTCCACCAGCATGAAGTCCACGGCATCGTGGGCCTCTTGCAAAGTCATGGCGACCACCACGCCCTTACCAGCAGCCAGACCGTCGGCCTTGATCACGATGGGCGCGCCCAAGCGATCCACAAAGGCGTGCGCGGC
>JBJEZV010000252.1:1500-2622 GCA_051887595.1 Comamonas sp. | reverse complement strand
ACGTCGCGGAATTCCACATTCTGAATCTTGCCGCCGGCCAGTGCCGTCCCCCCGTTACCGGGTGCGACAAACACCTTGGTCGCCTTGGGCGACTGGGCCAATTTCCACGCCAAAGCGTGCTCGCGGCCACCGCCGCCAATCACAAGAATTTTCATATATCAGCGTTGTGGTAGACGTCTTGAACGTCGTCCAGATCTTCCAGTACATCCAACAGCTTTTGCATTCGTTCGGCGTCGTCGCCTTCGAGCGCGATGGTGTTTTCCGCGCGCATGGTCACTTCGGCCACTTCAGCCTTCAGACCTGCCGCTTCTAAGGCGTTCTTCACAGCTTCAAAATCTGCAGGCGCCGTCAGCACCTCGATAGCGCCTTCTTCGTCGGTAATCACGTCCTCAGCACCTGCTTCCAAGGCAACTTCCATGACTTTGTCTTCGTCCGTGCCAGGCGCAAAAATGATTTGGCCGCAGTGCTTGAACTGGAAGGCCACCGAGCCTTCGGTGCCCATGTTGCCGCCGTGCTTGTTGAAAGCATGTCGCACTTCCGCCACGGTTCGCACGCGGTTGTCGGTCATGGTGTCCACGATGATGGCCGCGCCACCAATACCGTAGCCTTCGTAGCGAATTTCTTCGTAGCTCACACCTTCAAGGTTGCCAGTGGCCTTGTCGATGTTGCGCTTGATATTGTCTGCAGGCATGTTGGCAGCTTTGGCTTTGTCAACCGCCAAACGCAGACGAGGATTGGCATTCAGATCGCCACCGCCTTGGCGAGCTGCCACCATGATTTCGCGAATGATTCGGGTCCAGATACGGCCGCGCTTTTCATCCTGGCGACCCTTGCGGTGCTGGATGTTGGCCCATTTGCTATGTCCTGCCACGGGAAATCCTTTGATATTGATTTAATCTACTGGGCACGGATTCTACGTTTGACAGCGCCACTTGACAGAGGAAACCCGAACATGGCCCCAGCCTTGCCTATTGCCCAGCGCGGTGACATTGTGTGCTCGATCCTTCCAGAGATGGCCAACCGCCACGGCCTGATTACCGGTGCCACCGGTACAGGCAAAACGGTCACGCTGCAAAAAATTGCAGAAAGCTTCTCTGCGGCAGGGGTGCCGGTCTTTCTGGC
>JBJEZV010000252.1:0-1400 GCA_051887595.1 Comamonas sp. | reverse complement strand
ATGCTCAACATCGACGACCTGATGCAAACCGACGGTCAAGGTCGAGGCATGGTCAATATTTTGGCCGCTGACCAGCTGATGCAGTCGCCGCGCCTGTACTCCACTTTCTTGCTGTGGCTACTGTCCGAGCTGTTTGAACAGCTGCCCGAAATTGGCGACCCTGACAAACCCAAGATTGCTTTTTTCTTTGACGAAGCGCATTTGCTGTTCAACGATGCCCCCAAGGTGTTGATTGAGCGCATTGAGCTGGTGGTGCGACTGGTGCGCTCCAAGGGCGTGGGCGTGTATTTCGTGACCCAAAATCCCATGGACATTCCCGACAGCGTGCTGGCGCAGCTGGGCAATCGCGTGCAACACGCCCTGCGCGCTTTCACGCCCAAAGACCAAAAAGCGGTCAAGGCCACTGCGCAGACCATGCGACCCAATCCTGAAGTCGACATCGAAGCAGCCATCACCGAGCTGGCTGTGGGCGAAGCCCTGATCAGCTTTTTGGATGCCAAAGGCCGTCCCGGTATCACGGAGCGTGTGTACGTGGTGCCGCCAGGCAGCCACATTGGCCCGATTGAAGATACCCAGCGCCGCAAGCTCTTGGCCCAATCTTTGGTAGCTGGCATTTATGAAAAAGCTGTGGACCGCGAATCGGCCTATGAAGTGCTGCAAGCACGCGCAGCGACCAGCCCCAGCGCCACGGGCGGAGTGAATGGCAGCAACGGCGCTACAGCCCAGGCGGATGCGGGATTGATGGGCGGGCTCAATGAGTTCCTCTTTGGCTCTACCGGCCCACGGGGCGGCAAAAAAGACGGGCTGGTGCAAAGCCTGGTCAAGTCCACCGCGCGCAATATGACCAACCAACTGGGGCGCCAGTTATTGCGCGGTGTGCTGGGCAGTTTGACGGGTAGCAAAAAACGCTGAGCACAGCAGGCTATCCGTGCCTGCGAAGCGGTGCGGGCTAGCCCACTCTTTTTACAGCGACAAAACGCCGCAGGCTGCGCAATAGCGAAAGAAAACACCCATGTCTGCGCAGACAAGATAAGGACTTTCCACATTGCGCGAAAGAAATCAGCACAATGCCATCCATCGCAGTGTGTCGCGGCACACCGCTTGCTTGGAGCAGAAACACAGCTACACCCTTCAGGCCCTTGCCGCCGGCAGCACTTTTCTTCAGACAGATACCCGACGACTATGAGCAACGTTCACCTCATCGACCACCCCCTGATTCAGCACAAACTGACCTTGATGCGCCGCAAGGAAGCCAGCACCAACAGCTTTCGCCGCATGCTGGGCGAGTTGTCGACCCTGATGGCTTATGAACTGACACGCGACTTTCCCCTGCAAGACATTGAAATTGAAACGCCCATGGAAAAGATGACTGGCAAGGTCATCGACGGCAAGAAGCTGGC
>JBJEZV010000251.1:0-4710 GCA_051887595.1 Comamonas sp. | reverse complement strand
GAAAGCTGGACTGACAAGCTCAAGCGCTTCTTTAGCTAATCCATCAAGGATGACACCACTTGGAACCCTGCTTCGGCAGGGTTTTTTGTTTGCGGTGGATCACCTACTCGAGGGATTTCAGTGCTTATCAACCCTTCTCTCAAACATTAGACCGTCGCAATATTTCATGAAAATATGGAATGAATGTGGCACATCTAATATTTCTTATTTCCCTTTCATTTACCCTCCAACATGGGCCTCCCATAGCAAAAATGGCAGATCTTCAGGCTTCTGATTGCCCCTAAAAATGAATAGAAAATGAGCAATTTTCTGTAATTTCAGTTTTTACTAAAATCAAATTAAATATTTAATATCAATTACTTATGAGCCAAAATTAGCAACCAGTTACATATTCTCCAAGAAATTACAGAGCACCTCACCCCACCAAACAACTCTTATAAAAGACAAAAAAGCAAAACCAAGGGTAAACACCTAGAATCCGATCACTTTCAAACGACTGTGACGGATATGTCTATTACGAACACTCCTGTGTCCACTGCCAAGTGGCCACGTTTTTACGGCGTGATCCTGGCCTTGGTTGGCTTGGTTCTGCTGGTAGGTGGAGTTCGCTTGGCTTCGCTGGGCGGCTCTTGGTATTACTTGCTCTCTGGTGCAGCCACCTTAGTTGCTGGCGTTTTGTTGGCGCGTGGCAAGTTCACCGGTGGCTTGTTGTATTTGGCTGTTGTCATCGCTACTGCCATTTGGGCATTGGCAGAAGCAGGCACCCATTTTTGGGCCTTGGTGCCACGCCTAGCTCCCGTCTTGGTGCTGGGTTTGGTCGCTGCGTTAGCAGTACGCAGCTTGCGCCCTGAGAGCAAGAAGCTGGCCATCCCTGCTGCTGCAGTGCAAGCTGTGGTACTTGTAGCCGGCGCAGCTTCTTTGACAACCCCCCACAGCGTAGTTGAAAACACTGCCAACAAGGGCGTTGATATTGTCAATGACCTGCCATTAGTCACAGATGCTAAGAGTGAAGCCAACAGCTGGAAATACTATGGCGGCAATGCTGGCAGCCAGCGTTTCGCGGCATTTGACCAAATTAACACTTCCAATATCGATCAGCTTGAAGTGGCATGGACTTACCGCACAGGCGCTCAAACAGGCGGTGGTAACGAAGACCAGAACACCCCCATTCAAGTCGGTGACTCTGTTTACCTGTGCACCCCTCAGAACAAGGTCATTGCCCTGAACGCCGAAACGGGTGAAGAAAAGTGGGTGTTTGACCCCAAGACCAACGAAAACAAGTGGTGGAGCCGCTGCCGTGGCGTGGCCTATTACGAAGTGCCTGAACTGCAAGCTGCCAAGAAGGCTGACCCTGCAGCACCAGCACAGCAATGCCAAGCACGTATCGTGACGACCGACAAGGACGCTCGCATGTGGTCCTTGGACGCCAAGACCGGCGAAGTCTGCCAAAGCTTTGGCGACACCGGCAAGGGCTACACGGACCTGAGCAAGGGCATGGGCGAATACCAGTCCTTCTACTACATGCCCACTTCGCAGCCTCTGATCGCGGGTGACCGCGTGATCGTTGGCGGCTGGGTCTGGGACGGCAAGAAGACTGAGCAACCCTCGGGCGTTGTTCGTGCCTTCAGCCTGATCGACGGTTCGCTGGAATGGGCGTGGGACTTGGGCAATGCCGCCACCACCAAGCTGCCTGCCGAAGGTGAAACCTACACCAAGGGCACGCCCAACTTCTGGTCCAACGGCTCGTATGACCCAGAACTGGGCCTGATTTACCTGCCCCTGGGCAATGCAACGCCTGACTTCTGGGGTGCGCACCGCACACCCGAGATGAATGCCTATGCGACCACCGTGGTGGCTCTGAAGGCGGATACTGGCCGTGAAGCTTGGAAGTTCCAGACCCTGCGCATGGACACTTGGGACTATGACAACGGCACGCCCCCCACACTAATGGACTTGCCTGACGGCAAGGGCGGCGTGAATAAGGCTTTGGTTGCAGCCACCAAGACCCACCAGCTGTTCCTGTTGGACCGCACCAACGGCCAGCCTTTGGCAGAAGTGTCTGAAGTGCCTGCACCCCAAACCATCATGGCCGGTGATGCACCTGCTGCCGCCACCCAGCCCTGGTCGACCGGTATGCCCCAAGTGGCACCAATGCACCTGAGCGAGAAGGACATGTGGGGCGCCACCATGTTCGATCAGCTGTACTGCCGCATCAAGTTCAAGCAATTGAACTATGAAGGTCCGTTCACCAAGCTGACCGACAAGATGACGCTGATCTACCCAGGCTACTACGGTGGCTTTAACTGGGGTGGTCACTCGTTCGACCCACGTACCAACATGTACTACGTCAACGACATGCGCATGCCACAGATTGGCTTCTTGGCTCCTCAAGACCAAGCTGCTGACATGCTGGCTAAGCTCAAGGCAGAAGACGGTGGCCACAAGTCGGCCTGGGCTACCCACGTACAAGAAGGCACGCCCTTCCAGTCGATTCGCGGCGCATTCAACTCGTTCTTGGGTCTGCCTTGCCACCAGCCTTCTTGGGGCAACCTGACCGCGATTGACATGAACACCAAGTCGATTGCTTGGCAAGTGCCTCTGGGTACCGTGGCTGGCTCCAAACTGGCTGGTGTGACCATGGACCTGGCTGCACCTGTGGGCATGCCTTCGCTGTCTGGCCCCATCACCACTGCTGGTGGCCTGACATTCTTCGCAGGTTCGATGGACCGTTATTTCCGCGCCTTTGACAACAAGACGGGCAAGGAAGTATGGCGCCACCGTATGCCTGTGGGCGCACAAGCGACCCCCATGTCGTACCTGTCCCCTGAGTCGGGCCGCCAATTTGTGGTGGTATCTGCCGGTGGTGCACGTATGACCACTGAGAAGGGCGACTATGTGATCGCCTACGCATTACCTAAAAAGTAAATGTGATGCACCCCTCAGCAACTTGCTAGAGGGGTTCCAACTAGGCCCTTCGGGGCCTTTTGCTTTTGTGCTGACATGAAAAGCAATCGCCCTGCTCATAACGGAGCGATGACTCACCCAGCAAAGCTGACGAAGGCCTGAATTCATACAATGATTTCACAAGAATATGTTTGGCAGAACGCTGACATTGCTTGGGAAATCGACAACCTCGGTTGTGCCATCGCTTCGCGTTTGTGACAGCTGTAGAGAACTGACGTTTTCCAGGCCATGAATTAGAAACCAGTCGGCATTTGTAAACGTAGTTGCGAGACCTCGCAGCACCCAATTCGGATTATTTATGCATGCAATGAAACCCACCGCACAGGCCATCGTTCTTTTGATGAGCGGCCTGGCGATTAACGCCATGGCACAAACCGAGGCTGCCACTCCTGAGCTAGAAACCATCGAAGTGCGCTCCGCCACGGGCAATGCCGATTTGCAGCGCCTGCCCACCTCGGCCACCGTGCTCGATGCTCAGCAACTGCAAGACCGCCAGATGCAGGTGAACTTGTCTGAAGGCCTGGGCAGCGTACCGGGCTTGCAATTGAAGAACCGCCAGAACTACGCGCAAGATTTGCAGTTGTCGGTGCGCGGTTACGGCGCCCGTTCGACCTTTGGTGTGCGCGGTGTGCGTCTGTATGTGGACGGTATTCCTGCCACCATGCCTGATGGCCAAGGCTCGCTCTCGCACATCGACATCTCCAGCTTGGAGCGCGTGGAAGTGCTGCGTGGTCCCTACTCTGCGCTGTATGGCAACTCCGCGGGCGGCGTGATCAGCACCTTTACCGAAACCCCCGAAGGCCGTCCTTTTGTGGAAGGCGGCGTGAGCTTGGGCAGCGATGGCCAAAAGCGCCTGTCGACCAAAGCCGGTGGCAAGACGGAGCAAGGCCTGAGCTATGTGCTGAGCGCCAGCCGCTTTATGACCGATGGCTACCGCGTCCACAGCGCCGCCGACCGCAATGTGGCCAACGCCAAGCTCAGCGCTGCCGTGGGTGATGATGCACGTTGGACTTTGACAGCCAACACCATGAAGACCGATTCGTTGGATCCACAGGGTTTGACATGGGAGCAATATCTAAAGAATCCTCGTCAGGCTTCGAGCGTGGCAGAAGAATTCAAGGTTCGCAAAACGCTGGAGCAAACCCAGGTAGGCGCAACGTATGAGCGTCGCCTCAATGGCAACCACAGCGTCGCGGTGACAGCCTATGCAGGCCATCGCTCGATGGAGCAGTATCAATCGATGACTATTGCCGCGCAAAATCACGCCGCCCATGCAGGTGGCGTAATTGATATGTCACGCGACTACATGGGCTTAGATGCACGCTGGACAGGCAAATTCCAAGATGCGCCGGTGCCTGTGACGGTAACTGCGGGCCTGTCTTTAGATGCTGTGCAAGAAGATCGCCAAGGCTACGAAAACTTTAATGCGTCTGGCAATTTGGGCGTCAAAGGCAAGCTGCGTCGTGATGAAAAAAATACCATTTTCAACACCGACCCCTATGTTCAAGCCACATGGCAACTAGCGCCTACTTGGACGCTGGATACTGGCCTGCGCTATAGCCGTGTGAAGTTCCAAACGGATGATTTCTACATCAAGACTGGCAATGGCGACGACAGCGGCTCAGCAACACAAAGCAAGTTGCTGCCAGTGCTGGCGCTGTCCCACGCATTGACACCCAATGACACTCTCTATGCCAGCGTAGGCCGTGGCTTTGAGACACCGACACTGGCTGAAATGTCGTATTC
>JBJEZV010000250.1:0-4717 GCA_051887595.1 Comamonas sp. | reverse complement strand
TGAAAGCGCCTGATTTATTCGTCAAGAACGTGCGCAATCATCCGGGACCTGACATCTAGCCACATGGAGGGCAATACCTATTCACGGCTTGACACCCGCAAGCTGATTGAAGAGGGTGCGGCGGCACAGGGCAAGGGGCGGGTGGAGACGCAGATGATCCTCAACCACAAAGCCGCGATTGAGCTGCTGGTGGACAGCGTCAGCAGCTTGCAGACGGGCGAGGCGCTGTGGAGCCGCTATCTGTTGATGAACGTGCACGCGGCGCTGGCAGAAAACCTGCTGCCTAACCCCGCCGACGAAGGCCGCGTGCGCCAGCATGCGGTGGATATTGGGCACAGCGTGTACCGGCCCATCAGCACGCCACAGCTGCTGGAAGAGTTGCTGGACGAAGTGATGGCCAAGGCCAACGCGATTGCCGATCCGTTTGAGCAGGCGTTTTTCATGATGGTGCATCTGCCGTATCTGCAGCCGTTTGCTGATATCAACAAACGCACATCGCGGCTGGCAGCCAATGCGCCGCTGTTTCGTGCCAATTTGTGTCCGTTGACGTTTGTGGACGTACCGCCCGATGTCTATGCCCAAGCCATGCTGGGCATTTATGAAATGGGCCGCGTAGAGCTGCTGCGCGATTTGTTCATCTGGGCGTATGAGCGCAGCACGAAGGAATATGTGGCTATTCGCCAAACCTTGGCCGAGCCTGACCCGCTGAGGCTCACCCACCGCACCCTCATCAAAGACACCGTGCGCGCCGTGGTGCTGCAGCCGAACGCCGATGCGCAAACCGTGCTGGATGCCGCCTTGCCCGCAGACCTGTCTGAACCCGAACGCCAAGCCCTGCGTGCCTTAATCCTTGATGAACTGCGCCGCCTGCACGAAGGCGTGCTGGCGCGCTATGGCCTGCGGCCCAGCCAGCTCATGGCGTGGAAGGATGCGCAGGGTTTATCGTCTTGATAGCTGCCAGCGCTTGCTGCATAAGCGCTAGAGGCACTTTTTATCCAAATAGCGCAAACGCTGCCTGCATGCGCCGCTGCTCTGCGCTGCCAATGCCTAGCTGGGTGGCCACGCTGCGCCATTGGCTGGCGGCTTGCAGCACTTCTTCCAAGATGGCGTTGGCCTGTGCCTCACTCAGCCGGTAATAGGCATGGGTGGCAAAGGCGGCGCTGAGTGCGCCTTCGGTGTCGGCATAGGGCGCACCCACATCCAGCGCATGTTCGCGCTTGGCGGTGTTGGGGTTGACGTCAAAGGCGGGAGCCAGCCGCCAGCCCGTGCCTTGCCACAGAAAGCCGTGGTTGCGCAGGTGATCGTCGCGGTTGGCAATGCTGATGTTGAACAGCAGACGGCGAAAGAGTTGGGCCAAGTCGCTATCAATATGGCTGCGTGCGCCTTGGTCGGTGAGGATTTGGGCAATGTCCAGGTAGCTGGCGGCATCTCCATCTTGTTTGCCCGCCAGTGTCATGGCGCTGGCGTACATGCGGCGCGGTGCGTGCAGGGTGCCGCTGCGGTCAAAGCGCTGTACGCAAAAGCTGCGATAGCCACCACCCAGGTCTTCCAGCCGCGCAGTGGGCACGGTAATGCCTGCGTTGCGCGCCAGTTGGTGGGCCAGATATTCCCAAGCGGCTACGTCGTAGCGGTCGTCTTTAGCGGGGAATTTTGCAATCCACAGCGTGCCGTCAGTGTCTTCAAAGTTGGCCTTGGGGCGTGCGCCGCCCAGCGATGTGCCGGGGGCCATAAGCATGGCCAGCCATTGTTCGTATTCAGGCAGGGCTTCCACGCCATCTTGCTGAATGCGCTGGGCCAAGGCTTGCAATTCGCGCAGCTTGCTTACGGGGGGCACTGCAAATTGGCTGCTGGCCAGAAACTGGTCTGCGGGAGCATCCTCATGGTGAAAATGCAGCGCGCCCATGCGGGAGCTGTCTTGGACGGCCAGCAAAAAATCCAGATCAAACAGGTGGCAGGCAGGGCGTTGCTCACGGGCAGCGTCGAGGAGTTCGCGGCGTTCAATCAGCACACGGCCCCAGCGGTCGGGCGCGCTGTCGCGAAAGATGGCGTGCAGCGTGCCTTGCTGCGGGTATTGCGGGCCAGCGACCAGTGGCAAAGAAGGCTCCAAAGCAAATGCTTGTGAATGCGCCAGCCAGTTTGGGGCGTAAGTGAAGGCCGCCGGTGCGCTGCGGTGGCTGGGGCAGATCAAGTGCCCAACGCGCATCGGTACGCTGTCTAAGTCGGCATGGTCCAGCCAAACAGTGATGCGGGGTGTTGCCATGATTTAACCCGCCGTCTTTTTGAATTTGGCCAAGGCAGCGGCCACGCTGGGGTGGGTGCTGGTTTGCGGTGGAGCTGTTGGGACAGCGGCAGAGCTTGCCTGCGGTTTGCGCCCACGTGGTTTGCGCTGCACCATGAGGCTGGCATCTTGCAGTTGGCGGCCCAAGGCATCGTCCTGTGCCAGCAAATCAAGGTCAGTCCCCAGTCCCAGCGCGTGTAAGGCTGCAAAGTAATTGCCCAGTGCCACACTTGCATCGCCCAGTTCAATGCGCCGTAGTGTCTCCCGCGACACCCCCATGCGCTCGGCCATCAAGGTGGTCGTGAATTTGCGGCGCAAGCGCGCAGCGCGCAGCCGCTCTCCCAGGCTGGTCAAGCGCTGGAGATGGGCAGCTGGAAGTGGGAGCGGTGATTTTTTAGGCATGACATATATAGTAGTCAAAAATGCATTATTTGACCAATTTATAAGGCAGTTTAAAGATGGATTGACGCTTCTTCCATCGCGCAATGGGTAGCCACCCCCCCATGGACTCAGTTGGCGGAATATCGGAAAAAATAGCGATAAATAATTTAAAAACAATGGCTTAGGTGAGTTCTGAACTTGGAGGATCTACCGTTAAGGCATTTTTATTTAAATAGCGCAAACACACGCATGCATGCGCCTCTGCTCTACGGTGTGAATACTCAATTGGAGAGCAGCAGCCGAGGATGGGCGCTGATGAACGAGCTGTGTACTGGATGCTGCCTAAGTGCAGCACCCAGTGGCTGAGCATCTCTCGCTCAGGCCTTCTTCAAAAACTCGGACTTGAGGATGAATGGCCCTTGGTCGGTCTTGCAGTCCACATCGTGGTCGCCGTTGTCATAGACCAAACGAATGCCTTTGACCTTGGTGCCTTTTTTGATGACGGTCGATGATCCCTTCACCTTCAAATCTTTAACCAGTAGCACGCTGTCGCCGTCGGCAAGGGGTGTGCCGTTGGCATCTTTGATGATGCGCGGGCCGCTGTCTTCCTCCACCGCATCGCTTGCGTTGGCAGACCATTCGTGTGCGCAGTCGGGGCAAATCAGCAGATCGCCATCGGGGTAGGTGTTGTCCAAACCGCATTGGGGGCAAGCAGGGTAGGTCCAGGTGCTCAAAATAAACCTTGGGAGAGAAATGGAAATGAATGAGCGGCAAGCCTACTGGTGCTTGCAAGGCGCAGTGTTCGTGTAGGGCAATGTGGGTGCAACAGGTTTAATTGCCCCGAACAGTGGTGACGGGCCAATCGCTGTTGAGATGAATTAGCTGTGTTTTTGCTGAACGTCAATCCCTGAAGTCTGACTGTAGAGAAAAATAAAAAAAACGAAAGAATTGCAGTTTTATATGTTTTTTAGCGTGAATCTCGCACGGTACAGCGTAGGTTGTTGGGGTAATGCGCAATTTTTCGGTGTTTTTGAAAAATGGTTGGAGTGCCTATTTCAAGTCGTTTGAACGATGGTCTTCAAATGTCAGGCGGCGATTAGTAACTGGTTCAGCATGGGCTGATAGATACGAAGCCGGGTGTTTTTAGAAGCTCTTGCAGGCGCACTTTACTGCTCATCTTTTTGAGATGATGTCTCTGCCATCCTGCTCGTTGGAGGAGGATGAATTTTCTTTTCTTTCAGTTTTTTGTGAAATTCATGGGGCGTCTAAGCGGATGTTTGCTCAGACGTAGATCAAATATTGAATCGTTTGATTTTGGATTGATGATGATTAAAAGATGTTGTGTTTTTGATCGTTGTGAGTGAATGCTCTAATTTATTATGTTGCGCATGATTTTTGACTGAGAGTTCTTATGTATAAATGCCCTGAATGCCAAAAAGTAGTTGAATATGGCGCGGTAATGTGTGAAGACTTCCACGAAATTCCGATGGAAATCTACGAAGTTAAGCACATCTTGCCAACTGATGCAGAAAACACAGTCGAAACAAAATCAGAAGACAGCGGTAGCCAATCGGAGCCACTGACATCATCGCCCCTACCAGACGGTAGTCCCTCAAACGGTGACACCCAAACTGTGGGATCAGGCGCTCATCGTCCCACCGATAGCGAGCAAGGGGATACAACTACTACCCCAGTGCAAGTGACACCAGCGTCTGATGGCGCAGCGCAAGACAACGCGCAAAAGCCATCGGCTGAACTTGCTGCACAAGTTCCTACTTCCGTTGTGGACGGGAGGAGCACTGCCAACACAAATCCCGTGTCGCTTGATACGGTTGACGCATCCGATCTGGTGACAGATCAACAGCAGCCGCCAGAGACTACAACAACGGATAACCCGCAATCTTCGATAGGTACAACAGCTGGTCCTGCAATAGCAGACTCGGTAGCAAACATCGAGAAAACTAAAGATTCAGTCACTGATGATCTTGCACCAGCACCAGCACCAGCACCAGCACCAGCACCAGCACCAGCACCAGCACCAGCACCAGCACCAGCACC
>JBJEZV010000249.1:0-4719 GCA_051887595.1 Comamonas sp. | reverse complement strand
TCTGTTTCACGTGAAACAGCATCGCGTTTGCGATTGAACATGTTCCACTGCTCATCGCCCACTACGCCCAGCTTGCGGCCGATTTCTGTCAAGCGCATGTCGGCATTGTCTTCACGCAGTTGCAAGCGGAACTCAGCACGGCTGGTGAACATGCGATATGGCTCGGTCACGCCCTGTGTGGTCAAGTCATCGACCAACACACCCAGATAGGCTTCATCACGTTTTGGCGTCCAAGCGTCCATGCCACGGGCTTGCAAGCCTGCATTGATACCAGCAAACAGCCCTTGGGCCGCCGCTTCTTCGTAACCCGTGGTGCCATTGATCTGACCTGCAAAGAACAAGCCTTGAATCTGGCGCGTCTCAAAGCTCGCCTTGAGCGCGCGGGGATCGAAGTAGTCGTATTCAATGGCGTAGCCAGGACGCAGAATGTGCGCGTTCTCCAAGCCCTTCATCGAGCGCACCAGCTGGTACTGAATATCAAAAGGCAGCGAAGTAGAAATGCCGTTGGGATAGAACTCGTGCGTGGTCAGGCCTTCGGGCTCCAGAAAAATCTGGTGGCTGTCTTTGTCCGCAAAGCGATTGATCTTGTCTTCCACGCTGGGGCAGTAGCGCGGTCCAACGCCTTCGATCTTGCCCGTGAACATGGGGCTGCGGTCAAAGCCACTGCGAATGATTTCGTGCGTGCGCTCGTTGGTGTGCGTGATCCAGCAAGGCATCTGGCGAGGGTGCATGTCTGCATTGCCACGGTAGCTGAACACCGGCACATGGCCTTCGTTGGGGCCGCCGGGCATGCCATCGCCGGGCTGCTCGGTGCATTTGCTAAAGTCAATGCTGCGTCCATCAATGCGTGGAGGCGTGCCGGTCTTCAAGCGGCCTTGGGGCAGCTTGAGTTCTTTCAGGCGGGCCGATAAGGTGACGGCGGGAGGATCGCCCGCACGGCCTGCTGCGTAGTTGTCCAGGCCCACGTGGATCTTTCCATCCAGGAACGTACCGGCCGTCAACACCACCGTCTTGGAACGGAACTTGATGCCCACCTGCGTCACCGCACCAACCACGCGGTCGCCCTCCACCATCAAATCGTCCACCGCCTGCTGGAACAGCCACAGGTTGGGCTGGTTTTCCAGCATCTCGCGGATGGCCGCCTTGTACAAAATCCGGTCCGCCTGGGCACGCGTGGCGCGCACGGCGGGGCCTTTGGAACTGTTCAAGATACGGAATTGGATGCCGCCCATATCGGTGGCCAGCGCCATGGCGCCGCCCATGGCGTCGACTTCTTTGACCAGATGGCCTTTGCCGATACCGCCAATGGAAGGGTTGCACGACATTTGACCCAAGGTCTCGATGTTGTGCGTCAACAGCAGTGTTTTGCAGCCCATACGGGCTGCTGCCAGCGCCGCCTCGGTGCCAGCGTGACCGCCGCCGACGACGATCACATCAAATTCTTGGGGATACAGCATGGTTCTTACTCCGTCGCAGGCGGCAGTTCAGCCTCTCCGCCCTGCGCATGCTTCGCAGGCATGCGTTGTGTGTGACCTTGCGCAGCGCAAAGATTGCGGGCACAGGTAAACCCCCAATTTTCCCACCCTTTGAACAACTTGTCTTTGGCCCTGTCGCCCACATGTTCAAGCCTGGCTGCACAGCCGCGCAGGCGTAGCATGCTGCGCTGTGCCCAACCCTGATCTGCATGATCTGAAAGGACCTCGAACTATGAAGCTTTACTACAGCCCCGGAGCCTGTTCCCTCTCGCCCCACATCGTGGCCCATGAGGCGGGCCTGCCTTGCGAATTTGTGCTGGCCAGCACCAAGAGCCACCAGCTGCAAGATGGCACGGACTTCTACACCATCAACCCACTGGGCTATGTGCCGTTCTTGGTGCTTGATGATGGCCAGACCCTGCGTGAAGGCCCCGTGATCGTGCAGTACTTGGCCGATCAGGCGCCAGAAAAGCAACTGCTGCCAGCCACAGGCACCATGGAGCGCTACCGCGTGCTGGAGTGGCTGAACTTCATTGGCACCGAACTGCACAAAGGCTTTAGCCCTTTGTTCAAGCCCACCACGCCTGAAGACTTCAAGCCCACTGTGCGTGCTGCTTTGCGCAAGCGTTTTGAATGGGTGGATGAACAGTTGGCTGGGAAGACTTTCTTGACCGGAGAGCCATTCACTGTGGCGGATGCCTATCTGTTCACCGTGAGCCGCTGGAGCCATCCCGTGGGCTTGGATCTGTCCGATCTTTCGAATTTGCAGGCTTTCTTAAGCCGCGTCGCAGACCGTCCTGCTGTGCAAGCCGCCATGCGCGAAGAAGGATTGCTGAAATAATCTTTTCAGTCTTTTCGGCATGAAAAAAAGGGCTTCCTCAAGGAAGCCCTTTGTGTTTTCAGTGCGCTAAACAAGAAGATTGATAGCTGCCAGCCTAGATGTAAAGCCGTTTTCAAATACAAAAGACCTTGAAAACGTTGATGCATCAAGGCAAGTAGCTTCGTTTTTTAATTCAGCAGCGGCTGTGGTGCGGAGCTGATGCGCGCTGTTGGCACTTGAGCGCGTGACGCGTTGGACTGCAGCACCGCCACATCTGGCCCGTCCAGCTTGAACTGCTGCACCACCTGCACCAAGCGCGCGGCTTGGTCTTGCAGGGCATCCGCAGCTGCGGCGGACTGCTCGACCAGTGCGGCGTTTTGCTGCGTCATTTGATCGATATCGTTGACCGCCTGATTGACCTGCGAAATGCCACCGGACTGCTCGTTGGTGGCCGCAGAGATCTCGCCAATGATATCGCCCACGCGCTGGATGCTGCCCATCACCTCTTGCATGGTTTTGCCGGCCGATTCCACCTGCTTGGCGCCGCCCTCCACTGCTTCACCACTGCTTTGGATCAAGCGCTTGATCTCACTGGCCGCCTCGGCACTGCGCCCAGCCAACGAACGTACTTCACTGGCCACCACGGCAAATCCGCGCCCTTGCTCACCCGCACGCGCCGCTTCCACGGCGGCATTGAGGGCCAGGATATTGGTTTGAAAAGCGATGGAGTCGATCAGCCCAATGATGTCGCCAATTTTTTGGCTGGACGCAGAAATCTTGTCCATGCTGCCCACTGCCTGCCCCACCACCGAGGCGCCTTGCGCCGCCGTTTGCGTGGCGGCAGATGCCAGCTGATTGGCCATTTGCGCCGAAGAAGCCGTTTGCTGCACGGTGGCCGTGAGTTGCATCAGCGAAGCCACAGTTTCTTGCAAGTTGCTGGCGGTTTGCTCGGTGCGGGCTGACAAATCGCCATTGCCTGTGGCGATCTCCTGGCTGGCGGTTGCAATATTGCTGCAAGCATCACGCACTTGGCTGATCAGGCGATTGAGCTGCTGCTGCATGGCCTGCAAAGATCTTTGCAGCTCGGCCACTTCGTCACGCCCTTGCACCTGCAGTTGCTGCGTTAAGTCGCCTTGCGCAATGGCGTCAGCCAAGGTTTTGGCTTGCTGCAAAGGCCGGCAGATCGAAAGCATATTCAGCACCGTCAGCGGCACCACGATCAACACCGTCAACAGCACCGCCAAACCAAACAGCCACTGGGTTTGTTCGGCAGCGGATTGCCCACTGGCCTGGGCAGCATCGGCCTGGGTTTTCAGTCGATTTTCCAAATCCCGCAGCAATTTATTTGCCGATTCCAACTCGGCAAACGCCCGTTGTCCCATGCGCTGTGCAGCCGTGGCGCTGTCGTAATTGCCCGCTTTGAGCTGGCGCACCACAGGGGCAAATTGCTGCTCGTACTGCTGCAAATGCTCCTGCAGTTGCTGGAACATGGCGCCCTCAGCCTCACCCATCACGGTCTGGAACGCTGCCGTCTTCTCGCGCAGGCTTTGCAAGCTGGCGAGCCAATTTTGGTGGCTGGCTTCCACACGCTCGGGCAGCTCATACAGCAGCACCAAGTCTTTTTCCAGCATGCGCAGCTGCGTCACCTGGTGGTTGACCTCGGTCAGCATGGACGCCTGCTGGAACGGCCCTTGCAAAAAGCTCTGGTTGAGGTTGTAGATGCGAAACATCCCCAACATCCCTGCTCCGCCCAGCAGGCCCAATAGCACCATCACCACCGCAATGGCCCCCAGCATGCGCGTGCGAATGGAAAACCGGCGCATCATCGACAGCAAATTCATGACGTTTATCCTTCTTATGGCTCAAAGGAAGTACAGTGATTGCGTGGGCTTTTGCCCTTGTCTCCTTCACTGACCCCTGCTCCGCAGTTTGCCAGACGTCTCCTACAGCACCAATGCTCGCTCCCCCTAGGAACATGCAGGTGCCAGCGCTGCGCAACGGCTGCGAGGCGTACCCCAAAAGGACTTCACCATGGAACATGTTTTCAACGTCCAAGGCATGACCTGCAGCCACTGCGAACGCGCGGTGCAACAAGCCATTGCCGAAATCGACGCCCAAGCCCAGACCACCATTGACCGCAGCAGCGGCAAAGTGGTGGTGCACAGCGCACAACCGCGTGATGCGCTGGCACAGGCCATCCAGGCCGAGGGCTACACCGTCGCAGCTTGATGCGGTGCGCAGGGACCATGGCGCCAGCCTTGGCCCTGTACTGTCGCCCAGGCACTTGGCGAAAGCCGCGCGGCTGTTGACAATCTTGCGAAAGCCCTAAGACCAACGCAAGGAGACAGCCATGACCAGCCGCGACATTTTCATTGTGAGTGCGGTGCGCACCGCCATCGGCACTTTTGGCGGCAGCCTCAAAGA
>JBJEZV010000248.1:0-4835 GCA_051887595.1 Comamonas sp. | reverse complement strand
CCTTTTCTTGGACATAAAAAAAGGAGCCGCGAGGCTCCTTTTTGGCTATCGAGCATATGACAGCTTAGAAGGTTTCCCAATCATCGTCATTGCTTGTTGTTTTGCTTGCTACGGGTGCTGCAGGTTTGGCCAGCTGGGGGGCAGCAAACGGCTTGGCCGCAGGCGCAGCAGGCTTGGCGGCAGCCATATGGCTGGTCGCTGGTGCAGCCAGAGGCTTGCGAGCGGCCGTTTGCACTGCAGGCGCTGCAGCTTTAGCGGGCGCAGCTGCAGAGCTGGTCAACGTAGGCGCACAGCGCACTGCCATGGGCTGGCTGCCCGACTGGCCCACATTGAACATGGACACCACTTCGGACAGACGCTGCGCCTGTTCGTTCATGGAGGTCGCAGCCGCGCTGGACTCTTCCACCAACGCCGCGTTTTGCTGCGTCATCTGGTCCAGATTGCTCACGGCCTGATTGACCTGGGCAAAACCATCGCGCTGCTCGGACACGGAGGCCGAGATCTCGCCAATCAGATCGGTCACACGGCGCACGCTGGCCACAATCTCTTGCATGCTTTCGCCGGCCTGTGCCACTTGCTCGGCACCGATGTCTACATTGGTGACGCTGGCCGTGATCAAGGCCTTGATTTCCTTGGCCGCTTCGGCGCTGCGCTGCGCCAGCGAACGCACTTCCCCTGCCACCACAGCAAAGCCACGGCCTTGCTCGCCTGCACGGGCCGCTTCCACTGCAGCGTTCAGCGCCAAGATATTGGTCTGGAAGGCAATGCCATCGATCACGCCAATGATGTCGCTGATCTTGCGGCTGGAGCTGTTGATCTGGTCCATGCTCATGACCACTTGGCTCACCACTTCACCACCACGCTCAGCCGCTTGCACTGCAGTCGCCGCCAACTGATTGGCTTGGCGTGCGGTGTCGGCAGATTGGGTCACTGTTGCGGTCAACTCTTCCACGCTGGCTGCGGTTTCTTCCAAGTTCGCAGCGGTTTGCTCGGTACGGGCCGACAAATCCTGGTTGCCCGAAGCGATCTGCGAAGCAGCAGACGATACCGAGTCCACGCCGTTGCGCACTTCACCCACCACGGCACGCAACTTTTGCGTCATGGTGTTGAGGCTGCGCAGCAACTGGCCCAGCTCATCTTGGCGGTCATCGTGTACATCGCGGCTCAGATCACCATCAGCAATGCTGTTGGCCAAGTCCACGGCACGCGCCAAAGGCGCATTGATCTGGCGCACCAACCATGCAGACATGATCAAGCCAAAGACAAAAACCAAGGCCAGCGTCACACCGCCATAGGTAATGGCTTGGACACGCGCATCTTGGCCTTGACTCAGGGTATCGGCGCGCAGCTTTTCTTGCAATGCCACCATGGCATTCAGTTCATCCAGGTAGGCCGTCACGGCGGGCACCAATTGCGATTGCACCATGCCAGCAACGTCGCCGTCATTACGACGTTCACCCGCGATCAGCTCAGCGGAAGCCAGCAGCTTGTTGCGGTGGTCATTGATGTTGCGCATCAAAGCCTTACCCTCTTCGGTTGCCAAACGCTCCGTAGTTCTATCTAGAAGATTAGCGCTACGGTCACGCGCTTCTTGGTACTTGCGATCGAAAAAGTCCATCGAAGCAGGGTCTTGAGCCAAGTTACCTGCAACCAAAAAGCTCGCGGCCGTTTCTACTGCACCGCGCAGTTCCACCACCACGCGCATGCGTTCGTCAACGCTAAGAATTTCATCGCGCAAACGATCTTCGACATTGGTCATGTAGCTGGTCATAGCGATGCCAGCGGTCAGCATGGTTCCCATGACCGCCAGCATCAGCAGCCAGATTTTTTTGGCTACCGATAGATTCTTAAACTGCATTGCAACCCCAACGAAAAATGCCGCCCAGCACGCAGGTGCTGACGGCATCGATTAATGATTCGAGGGGGCAAATTACACCGGGATAACCCTAGCTTTGCAACAAATTAAACATTTTTTTACATTTGGTTGAGCCCATTGATTCGCAGCCTCCGATCAGTGCTCGAGTTAGTGATTCACCTTGTAGCTGCAACGCTTGAGTTACTAAGCTTTTCACCAACAAAACACATTGAAATACCTGACAACACATGGACTCCGCTCACGTATCAAGTATTTCTTAGACTGGTTTGCGATGCAGACGTCAAACTGAAAGCAGACACTACTTGCGATAGACGTTGAGCCTGCTCACTCATCGAAGCTGCTGCAGCACTTGACTCCTCCACCAGCGCTGCATTTTGCTGGGTCATCTGGTCCAAATTGTTCACGGCCTGATTCACTTGTGTGATTCCATCTCGCTGTTCACTAGTGGAAGCCGTAATCTCTTCAATCAAATCGGTGACACGTCGAACGCTGGCAACGATGGCCTGCATGCTCTGGCCAGCTTCACTCACTTGCTGCGCACCAACTTCGACATTTCCAACGCTGGCCGTAATCAACGCCTTGATTTCCTTAGCGGCTTCTGCACTGCGCCCTGCCAGACTACGAACCTCCCCAGCCACAACCGCAAATCCACGGCCTTGCTCACCCGCACGCGCTGCTTCGACCGCTGCGTTCAAAGCCAGAATGTTGGTCTGGAACGCAATGCCATCAATCACACTAATGATGTCGCTGATCTTGCGGCTGGACGTATTGATTTGGTCCATGCTCATGATCACTTGGTTCACTACTTCTCCACCTTGCTCAGCCGCCTGAACTGCTGTGACTGAGAGTTGCTTAGCTTGGTGCGCTGTATCCGCAGATTGACTGACCGCGGACGTTAGCTCTTCCAAGCTTGAAGCCGTTTGCTCAAGATTGGTGGCAGTTTGTTCAGTGCGACTTGAGAGATCTTGGTTACCAGACGCAATTTGAGATGCAGCGGAAGAGACAGAGTCAACGCCCTGGCGAATGGTGCTGACCATCGTGCGAAGCTTTGTGCTCATCGTATTGAGGCTGTTCAACAAATTCCCCAGCTCATCTTTGCGATCATCAGCCACAGAGCGGCTCAAGTCACCCGCGGCGATGGCATCCGCCAATTCCACAGCTTGCTTTAAAGGAACCGTGAACTGTCGCACCAGCCATGCACTGACCAGCAAACCTAACGCAGTCACCACCAGCCAGCATGCCAAGCCCAGCGTCAATGCACGCTGGCGGAGAACATCTGTTTGCGCAAGCTTTTCAGCGTGAAGCTGGCGTTGCTGCTTCACCATGTCATCAAGCTGCGATGAGAATGCCTCAACCATTGGCAGCAGTTCATCGCGTACCAGGTGCGAAACATTGGCACCACTCGCACGCTCGCTCTCCATGCGATCAATCAAAGGATCAGCGCGGCCTAAGTGCTCAATCATCTTGGCAAAAGAAGCTTTGCCATGCTCACTTTGCACAGACTCACCAAAACGCGTGAGCACCTCAGCGTTCACTTTCTGCAGCGCACGGAATCGCTCACTAAAGAATTGCTGTGATGCGTGATCTGCAGCCAGATTCGCCGTAGAAATATAGCTAGCCCCCAACTCCAGGCCATTGCGAAGTTGTACGGCCATGGCAACACGCTCTTCCAAGTCAGCGATGTCTTGCCTTGCAGTGTTTTCTACAGACTGCAAATAGCTAACCATAAAGAAACTTGCAATGGCAAGCAGCCCCACAAGAGTGCATACCAACATCCATATTTTTTTGCTGACCGATAAATTTTTGAACTGGAATTGCATGTTGCTGACCAAAAAAACGCCGGTGACTTGCACCAGCGTTATTGAATCGAAAATTTACTAACAGATACAAATAGCAAATCTACGGCGAGTATCCATGATTGCTCCCAAATCGAGACTGTGATAGCCGCATCGATTTGGTGCAACCCTACTAATCAATCGCGAATTGCATCGTTTCCGTATTTGTGCTCATCGCATCTCACCCAAGCAAATACCAATGTCACGCGCCATGGTCAGCAGTGGATCGTCCAGCGCAATCTGGCGCTGGGTGTTGGCCACGGCGGCAATCGGCACACTGCCAATGCGCCCGTTTTGCAAGGTCACCATGCGCCCGAACTGGCGAGAGAGAATCAGTTGCGCAGCGTGATGGCCAAACTGTGTAGCCAGCACCCGGTCAAACGGCGTTGGGTCGCCACCACGCTGGACGTGGCCAAGCACCGTGGTGCGTACCTCACTCTTCAAATGCGGTTGCAGTCGTTCGCGCAGCACATGCCCGACGCCACCTAATCGCACGGGGTCCGGGCTGTGCGCCACGGTTTCGCGCACCGTGCGGCTGTGGCCGCTTTCCTTGGCCCCTTCACCAATGCAGATGATGGTGTAGCGCTGGCGCTGTTCGCGGGCTTTGCACACGTCGATGATGGCTTGCAGTTCGTAGTCGATCTCAGGAATCAAAATCACATCGGCAGCTCCGGCAATCCCCGCCTCCAGTGCCAGCCAGCCAGCGTTGCGGCCCATGGTCTCCACAATCATGACGCGGTGGTGGCTGTTGGCTGTGCTATCGATGCGGCGCAAGGCCTCGGTCGCAGTGGCAACAGCAGTGTCAAAGCCAAAGCTGCGCTCGCAGTTGGCAATGTCGTTGTCGATGGTTTTGGGCACGCCCACACACTGCATGCCCACGGCATTGGCCAGCCCGTAAGCCAGGCTTTGCGTGCCATCGCCACCAATCGAGACCACCACATCCAGCCCCAGCGACTGCACATTGCGCTTGACCTGCGCGAGGATGGCTTCGTTCTTGAGCGGATTGGCACTGTTGCTCGTGCCCAAAATCGTGCCGCCCAGATGCAAGATGCCCGAGACATCGTCCCAGCCCAGCGCTTTGACGCGCGGCTGCGCACCCATGAGGCCTTCAAAACCATCTTCAA
>JBJEZV010000247.1:0-4889 GCA_051887595.1 Comamonas sp. | reverse complement strand
CGGCGCACCTGCGGTGCTTCAATGCGCAGCAGCGGATACCAAGCGTGCACGGGCTGTGCCGGGGCCGGGCCTTCCACATAAGCTTGCATGGCGCTGCGCAGATGGGCAATTTGCTGCTGGTAAAGCGTTTGCAAATGGCGCAGGGCATCGGCCGCTTCGGAAAAGCGCACGCTGCGGTGCGATGGGGTCTGGGGTTGTGGGGCATCCATGCCACCATTGTGTCGAGGTCGATGACGGCGTGATGACCATTTTGCGAGCTTGTGCCTTGTCAAGCGCTATGGCGCAACATTGCAGGCTGGTGTGCTCTGAAGAGCGTAGCAGCTTGCCTATGATTAACGCGGTTTTTCAATAGTTTTATATTGCAAGTCGTTGAAATATAATGGCTTATAGCTATATTTTTGAGGTTTTTGGATGATTGCTTTGCTGCAGCGCGTGCGCCAAGCGCGTGTCGATATTGCCGAGCGCACGGTGGGCGCGATTGACCAAGGTTTGCTGGTGCTGGTGTGCGCCGAGCAAGGCGACAGCGAAAAAGAAGCCGACAAACTGCTGGCTAAACTGCTGAAATTGCGCATCTTCAGCGACGAGGCCGGCAAGATGAACCGCAGCGTGCAGGACGTGGCGGGCGGTTTGTTGATCGTGAGCCAGTTCACCTTGGCGGCGAACACCAGCAGCGGCAATCGTCCCAGCTTTACGCAGGCGGCCAAGCCCGATGAAGGCCGCCGCCTCTATGACTACTTGGTGACTCAAGCGCGCAGTGTGTACGCCAACGGGCCTGTTAGCACGGGTGAATTTGGCGCGGATATGCAGGTGCACCTGGTCAACGATGGCCCTGTCACGATTCCCTTGCGGATCGCTGCGGCAGCCGTTTGAGCGCCGCGAAAACGCACGCCCTCGTTTACAATGGCGCCCTCTTTACCTTTCGAGGAGCGTTGCAGCGCCCGCCCACATGCGGCGGCGTGAGGCTCGAAAGGGCAGCAGGCGTCGTGCAAGATGCCTCGCTTCTTGGCAACGACGCTCACCCACGCTTTCTGTGCGGTGAGGCTGTCAGCCACAAATCCCCCCAGAACGTGGTTTTTTCAAGTTGTTTCCGCACGGAGAAACCATGAGCAACACACAAGACCGCGCCATCGCGGATATCTCGCTGGCCGATTGGGGCCGCAAAGAAATCAAGATTGCTGAAACTGAAATGCCCGGCCTGATGGCCGTGCGTGAAGAGTTCGCCGCACAGCAGCCTTTGAAGGGCGCGCGCATCACAGGCTCGCTGCACATGACCATCCAGACGGCTGTGCTGATCGAGACTTTGACCGCTTTGGGCGCGCAAGTGCGCTGGGCTTCGTGCAACATCTTCTCGACCCAAGACCATGCAGCCGCTGCCATCGCCGCGACCGGCGTGCCGGTCTACGCCATCAAGGGCGAGTCGCTGGAAGACTATTGGGACTACACCCACAAGATTTTCGAATTCGGCCATGCAGGTACTGAAAACGAAGGCCCCAACATGATCTTGGACGATGGCGGCGACGCCACCATGCTCATGCACCTGGGCAAGCGCGCGGAAAAGGATGCGTCCGTTTTGGCCAACCCCACTTCGGAAGAAGAGCGCATTGTGTTTGCCGCCATCAAGGCCAAGCTCGCACAAGACCCCACCTGGTACAGCCGCAAGTCTGCCCAGATCATTGGCGTGACCGAAGAGACCACCACCGGTGTGCACCGCCTGAACGAAATGTCTGCCAAGGGCACTTTGCTGTTCCGCGCGATCAACGTGAACGACTCGGTGACCAAGTCTAAGTTTGACAACCTGTACGGCTGCCGCGAATCGCTGGTCGACGGTATCAAGCGCGCCACCGACGTGATGATTGCTGGCAAGGTGGCCGTGGTGGCTGGTTACGGTGACGTGGGCAAGGGCTCGGCACAAGCACTGCGCGCTTTGAGCGCCCAAGTGTGGGTGACTGAAATCGACCCCATCAACGCCCTGCAAGCCGCGATGGAAGGCTACAAGGTTGTGACCATGGAATATGCCGCCGACAAGGCCGACATCTTCGTGACCACCACCGGCAACAAGAGCATCATCCGCCACGAGCACATGGTCGCGATGAAGGACCAAGCCATCGTGTGCAACATCGGTCACTTCGACAACGAAATCGATGTCGCTTCGATCGAGCAGTACAAGTGGGAAGAAGTCAAGCCTCAGGTGGACCAGATTGAGTTCCCCGACGGCAAGAAGATCACCCTGCTGGCCAAGGGCCGTCTGGTGAACCTGGGTTGCGCTACGGGCCACCCTTCGTTCGTGATGTCCAACTCGTTCGCCAACCAGACCCTGGCGCAGATCGAGCTGTTCACACGCCCTGACGCCTACGAAGTGGGCAAGGTCTACGTGCTGCCCAAGATCTTGGACGAAAAGGTCGCACGCCTGCACCTGAAGAAGGTTGGCGCCATGTTGACCGAGCTGACCGATGAGCAAGCTGCTTACATCGGTGTGAAGAAGGAAGGCCCTTACAAGCCTGATACCTACCGCTATTAATCATGGCGGGGCCACTGCGGGCCATGTCCTGCGGTGGTCAGCTCCAGTGCCAATGGCAAGGGTGATAGCAATCATCTCTTGCTGTATAAGGGTTGGAGCCATATTTGAGTGATAAAGGAAAGACGCAATGCGCGCAGATGTATTTTTGGTAGACCACGGTCATGCCACCACCCGTTCCCAGGCGCAGCGCCTGATTGCCGCGGGTGTGGAGTGGCGCATGTCGCCTTTGGCGCCATGGAAGAAAGTGGTCAAGAACGGCGATGACATCCCGGTGGGGGCAGAGCTCAAGCTGCTCGACGATGCCGAGGCCAAATTCATCTCACGCGGCGGCTTGAAGCTCGAAGGAGCACTGAACGCCACAGGCCTGAAGGTCGATGGCCTGCGCTGCCTAGACGTAGGCCAGAGCACCGGAGGCTTTACCGATTGCCTGCTGCAACGTGGTGCGGCCCAGGTGATTGGTGTGGACGTGGGCCACGGCCAATTGCACGAGCGCCTGCGCGAGGACGTGCGCGTGATTTGCGTAGAAGGGCTCAATGCCCGTTCCATGACCGCACAATCGCTGGAAGATGCCTGCGAAGAAGTGATTTCGGAGCGCTGGGTCGAAGAAGAAGACAACGATACCCTGCCCCAAGCACCGTATGCGTGGATGCGCAACGGCGGTGAAATTGGTGAAGATTACGACGACAGCAACGACGCCAAGGATGCCGAGATTGAAGCCTTCAAGGCCGAGCGCGCTGCCAAGGCCAAGGCCCGCGAAGAAGGCACGCTGCCCACGCAGCGCCGCCGCAAGGAGCTGTATGCCGATGTGAACATCACCCCAGCATTTGATCTGGTGACGGGTGATGTGTCCTTCATCTCGCTGACGCTGGTGCTGCCTGCTGTGGTGCGCTTGCTCAAGCCACACGGGCATTTGCTGATGCTGGTCAAGCCCCAGTTTGAACTGCAGCCCGGTCAAGTGGGCAAGGGCGGCATCGTGCGCGAGCCCGCCCACTTCGCCGAGGTGGAGCAACGCATTCGCAGCTGCTTGAGCGAGTTGGGCCTGGAAGTGAAGGCCTGGATGGACTCGCCCATTGAAGGCGGCGATGGCAACCGTGAGTTCTTCGTGCATGCCGTGCAAGGCGCAGAGATCAAATTTGCGGGCGAGCCTTTGCCCGATGCCGGAGCGCCTGCTGCCAAGCGCGTGTCACGCACAGTGCTGCGTGAGCTCAAGCGCATCGACGTGATCGATGACGAAGAAGATGGCTACAACGTGCCGGGGCCAGCCCGTCCCAAGCGCAAAAACACCAAGAAGTATTGATTCAGTCTTGGCGGCAAAGTGCGTGCCCCTTAAAGGTAATGCCAGCAATACCAGCCGCCATGCACTGATGGTTTTGATATCGACAGACAGCCAACAGCTTGCCGGGAGGGCAAGCGAGGAGTGAGCAACGTGGCCCATGCACAAAAAAGCTTTCCGATCAGCTTTGAGTTTTTTCCGACCAAGACGCTTGAAGGCGCGGCCAAGCACATTCAAGTGCGCAAAGACCTCTATGTGCGTCAGCCCGAGTTTTGCTCGGTGACCTATGGCGCAGGCGGATCTACGCAGGCGGGCACCTTCAGCATGGTGCAAGACATTCAAAACGAAGGCATGCAGGCGGCTTGCCACTTCTCGTGCATTGGTGCGACCAGCGACAAGGTGCGCAGCGAGTTGCAGCAGCTCAAAGACATGGGCGTCAAACGCTTGGTGGCTTTGCGCGGTGACTTGCCCAGCGGCTATGGTCTAGGCGGTGAATTCCATTACGCCAGCGACTTGGTCAGCTTCATCCGCAAGGAGTTCGGAGACTGGTTTCACATTGAGGTTGCGGCCTACCCAGAGACACATCCGCAAGCCAAATCTCCAGAGGCAGATTTGAAAGCTTTTGCTACAAAAATCCAAGCGGGCGCTAATAGCGGAATCACGCAATATTTCTACAATGCGGACGCATACTTCCGTTTTGTTGAAGGGATTCAAGCACTTGGCGTGTCAGCTCCGGTCGTTCCCGGTATCATGCCCATCCTTAATTCTTCTCAACTCATGCGCTTTTCCGATGCGACGGGCGCTGAGATTCCCCGCTGGATTCGCCTGCGTCTGCAGGCTTACGGGGATGACGTGACCTCGATCCGTGCCTTCGGTATGGATGTGGTCACCCGCTTGTGTGAGCAGCTGCGCGCCCAAGGCGCACCCGGCTTGCACTTTTATACGATGAACCAGAGCGCAGCCACTTTGGAGCTTTGCGATCGCCTGGGCCTGTGATGGCTGGCTAAAAGATCGTGGGCCTTTCTTCAGTGGCGCTTTTCTTGCGCTCACCGTTAGAAGGGTCCGACCATGCATGCACAGGGGTGCCAGCCGGTTTCC
>JBJEZV010000246.1:0-4919 GCA_051887595.1 Comamonas sp. | reverse complement strand
CTAAGGCCTGAACCACGGCTTCATGCTCATTTTGGACTTCGTGCATGTGGCCGCTCTTGGACAGCGAAATTGCCCAAAAGCGCTGTGACTTGGAGTGCAACACACGCAGCACGTCGGCCAGCACTTGATTGCGCGAAGCGGTGGCCAGCAGCTCGTGAAACTTCCTGTCCAGTTCCATCATTTCCGGCACATCACGATGGGCGACAGCCTTCATATAGGCGAAGTTGACGGACTTGAGCTGCTCGATCTCTTCGGCCGTAATGCTCGGCGCAGCCAATCGCACACACAGCATTTCATTGGCCAAGCGCACTTCAATCATTTGCAGCGCCTCATCAATCGATAAGGGCGCCACCATCACGCCCTTGCGCGGAATGATCTGCACCAAACCCTCGTTGCTCAGCCGGTGCAAGGCATGGTTGATCGGGGTTCGCCCCAAACCCAGATCATTCATCAGCACGGCGATGTTCAAGTATTCGCCGGGCTTGTAGACCAGCGTCGTCAAGCAGTGGTGCAGGGTTTCATACGCCTGATCGTTTTGCGAAATAGGCACTTGGCTCTTCCTGGAAGTCGTTAGCGGAATTCCCACTTTTATCTCCTTTTTGGTGTCCCGCTGCACTTGATGCAAATCTGGCACGTTTCTAGCTTGAAATCATACGTTATTGTGAAATTTCACAATAACTTCACAAACAAGGGGAAACCCTAGGTGCGAAATTGGAAATTCGCCGTAAAGTTTTTTGTGAAATTTCACAGTAATTCCAGATTGGTGCGTGATGCACCATTTCTGGGTTCTCTGGCCTTAGGTTCTTGAAAGGAAATCATCATGAAACGAGCACTGTCTTTGGTTGCCCTGGCTATTGCAGCTTTCGTACCTACCGCCCAGGCTGCTGACTTGCCTGCCACCAAGGTGAAAGTTGTCGGCGCCCTGAGCAACTTGTCTCTCTACAACGACTTTGAGAAGCCTTTCTGGACCCAAACCATTCCCGCAGCGTCTGGCGGCAAGGTGACGGCCGATATCAAGGGCTTCAACGACATGGGCCTCAAAGGCCCCGAAGTGATCCGTTTGATGAGCTCGGGCGTGATTGAGTTCGGCACCTCCACGCTGGCTTACTTTGCTGCCGACAACCCCATCAACGAAGCCATCGACCTCGCAGGTCTGGCCACCGATGTAAAGACAGCGCGTGCAGTCACCGACGCTTTCTTGCCTGCCTACGACAAGTTCTACGGCGCACAAGGCGTCAAGGTGCTGGGCATGTCGACCTACCCCGCCCAGGTGCTGTTCTGCAACGCAGAGATCAAGGACTTGTCCTCCATCAAGGGCAAGAAGGTACGCACTTCTAGCCGTACCCAAGCTGAATTCATTGAAGCGTTGGGTGGCTCCAGCGTGACCATGGCCTTCGGCGAAGTCGTGCCTGCTTTGCAAAACAAGGTGGTGGACTGCGCCATCACGGGTTCGCTGTCGGGCTACTCGGCCAAGTGGTATGAAGTCTCCACCCACTTGTATGCCCTGCCTATCAACTGGAACCAGCAAATCCACGCCGTCAACAAGAAGGCCTGGGACAAGCTCAATCCTGGCGTCCAAGCGCTGATCACCGAGAAGTACAAGACGCTGGTGGATGACATCTGGGCAGGCGCTGAGCAGCAAACCCAAGAAGGCTATGACTGCAACACCGGCGCTGCAGCGTGCAAGGAAGCCGTGAAGGGCAAGATGGTTCTGGTGCAACCGACCGAAGCCGACAAGGCCCAACTCAAGCAAATTTTTGAAGAAAAAGTGCTGACCAAGTGGGCTGCGCGTTGCAACACCCAGTGTGTGGCGGACTTCAATTCGACGGTCGGCAAAGTGGTGGGCTTGACCGCAAAGAAGTGATTGGCACTTCGCTGAAATGAAGTATTGGCGGATACGTCCGCCAATTTTGAAAGGGATGGACCATGCATTCAACGGTTCAAAAAACATGGGCTCCGCTGCACTGGGCACACAAGCTCTCGCAGTACGCCGTCTGGGCGGCAGGAGCCCTACTGATTGCCAGCGTCTTGCTGATCAGCTTTGACGTGTTGGCACGTAAATTTTGGGGCTTCAACACGGGTGGGGCAGATGAGCTTTCAAGCTTTGCCTTTGCTATCAGCACCAGCTGGGCGCTGGCCTTTGCCACCTTGCAGCGCGCCAATGTGCGCGTTGACGTGCTCTACCAGTTGCTGCCGGTCAAGCTGGCCGCATTCCTGGATTGGCTTTCGGTCGTCGCACTGGGTGCCTTTATGGTGTTTTTGACCTGGTATGCCTGGGATGTGCTGGCCGCATCGTGGATTCAGGGCTCGACCGCCAATTCGACCATGGCCACTCCGCTGTGGATTCCCCAAGGCTTGTGGTTCATCGGTTTGATCTGGATGACCATCGTCATGGCCTTGATGCTGGCGCGCTCTTCGTACCTGTTCGTCACCGGTGACATTGATGCGCTTCAAAAGCTGTGTGGCGTTCGCTCTGCCCAAGAAGAAGCCGAAGAAGAAGCCGCGAATGGCGAGCGTTTGATCCAGTCTGAGCGAGAAGGCCGATAAATCATGATTGCGACCGCACTGACCATTCTCATGGTGCTCATCGGGTTGAGTATCCCGGTGGGCGCTGCCTTGGGTGTTTTGGGTCTGACCCTTGACCCCATGTTCTCGTCCCTGCCGCTGACACGAGCGCTGGGCGAAATCTCTTGGAACACCAACAACGAATTTTTGCTGGTGGCCATTCCCTTGTTCATCTTGCTGGGTGAAATCCTGCTGCGCGCAGGCCTTGCCGAGAAGATGTACCAGTCGATGAGCCTGTGGCTGTCTTGGTTGCCTGGCGGCTTGATGCACGCCAACATCGGTGCATCTACCCTGTTTTCCGCCACTTCAGGCTCCAGCGTTGCCACTTCAGCGACCGTGGGTACGGTGGCCATTCCGCAGATCAAAAAGTATGGCTACAACCAGCCTCTGTTTTTGGGCAGCTTGGCTGCGGGCGGCACGCTGGGTATCTTGATACCACCTTCCATCAACTTGGTGCTGTACGGCGTTCTGACCAACTCCTCCGTGCCCAAGCTGTACCTGGCTGGCATCATCCCTGGTTTTTTGCTCGCAGGCCTGTTCATTCTGACCATCATCATTGCTTGCCTGATCAAGCCTGAATGGGGCGGAAAAAAGATCAGCGCATCCTGGGGCGAACGCTTGCGCAGCCTGTGGAATTTACTGCCTCCTCTGGGTATCTTTTTCTTGGTCGTTGGCTCCATCTACGCAGGTCTGGCCACACCCACAGAAGCCGCTGCTTTGGGTGTGTTTGGCGCATTGGTCCTCGCTGCAGGCTACCGCCGCCTCACCTTGTCCATGTTGCGTGAAGCCGTAGAAGGCACCATGAAGTCCACCGCCATGATCATGCTGATCGTGATTGCGGCTGCTTTCCTGAATTTTGTGATGGCTGCTACTGGCCTGAACAATGCCATCACGGATTTCATTGGTGGTTTAGGTCTGTCTCCAGGTTGGATGCTGGTGGTGCTGGTGATCTTCTATCTGGTGCTGGGCTGCTTCATGGAAACCCTGTCCATGATGATCACCACCATCCCCATCGTGGCCCCTGTGATGATTGGGCTGGGTTATGACCCCATCTGGCTGGGCATCTTGATCATCATCTTGGTGGAAGCGGCACTGATCACACCGCCTGTGGGTATGAACCTCTTTGTGGTGCAAAGCCTGCGCAAATCCGGCTCCATGAACGACGTGATTATTGGCGCGCTGCCATTCGTGGGTGCGATGTTCGTCATGCTCTTGCTGCTGGCACTGTTCCCTGGATTGGCCATGTGGATGCCCAACACCTTCGGCTAATCGGCCCCTCTCACACACAAATTAAAAAATCCAATGAAAGCATCTTTCACCATTGAATCCCAAGGCCAAACCAAGGCCGTTGAAGTAGAACTGAAGCACCTGATCGTGGCTGGTTGGGCTGGTCGCGACATGGAAGCCATTGAGCATCACATCCAAGAACTGGAAGCCATCGGCGTGCCCCGCCCTTCCAGCGTGCCGCTGTACTACCGTATTGGCACCAACCAGTTCACCCAAGAGCCTGTAGTCCAAGTGGTAGGTCCACACTCCTCCGGCGAGATCGAAGCCTTGGTTTTCAAGGCCGATGGACAGTTGTGCATCAGCATTGCTTCTGACCATACGGACCGTAAGCTGGAATCCCATAGCGTGGCACTGTCCAAGCAAGTCTGTGCCAAGCCTGCTGCTACGCAAGCATGGCTGTACGCGGACGTGGCTGACCATATCGACGCACTGATCCTGCGCTCGTGGATTGTGGAAGACGGTGAGCGCAAGCTCTACCAAGACGGCCCCATGTCTTCGCTGCGCACACCCCAGAACCTCATCGAAGGCTACGAGGGTGCGTTTGAAGAAGGCACGGTGATGACCTGTGGCACAGTAGGGGCCATCGGCGGCATTCGCCCCTCCAACGTCTTTGAAATGGAACTCCACGACCCCGTGCTCAACCGCTCTTTGCGCCACCGCTACGAAGTCGAAGTTCTCCCTGAAATCGCTTGATTCATCCAAGATGACCACCAACTGTACTGAACGTACGCGTGCTGCTTTGCAAGCCATCGCCGAAGCTGGCGATGAAGGGCGCCGCATCTTCACCAAGGTCTATGCCGCACAAGCAATGGCTGAAGCCACTGCGGCCGATGTGCGCGCACAGGCTGGTTTCTCGCTGAGCCCCATCGATGGCCTGATCATCTCGATCAAGGATTTGTTTGATGTGGCCGGTGAGCCCACCACAGCGGGCTCCAAGGTGTTGGCCCATGCAGCGCCAGCTGCGCAAGATGCAGAGATCGTACGTCGCCTGCGCGCTGCTGGCGCCGTCATCATTGGCAAGACCAACATGACCGAGTTTGCCTTTTCGGGCATCGGCATCAATCCGC
>JBJEZV010000245.1:3777-4953 GCA_051887595.1 Comamonas sp. | reverse complement strand
GCAGGGGATGGTGGACAATGCGCTGCATTCCAACCGTGGCGGCTTGGCCGCCATTTTTTGTGGCAGAGCACATGAACATCACCAAAGACACGGCCGTTACGCTGAACTACAAGATCCACGAAATCCTCAAGGGTGGCATTGCTGGCACTTTGCTGGACAAGGGCGACGTAGCCTACCTGCACGGCGGCTACCAAAACATCTTTGACAAGGTGGAAGCGGCGCTGGAAGGCAAGTCCGTGGGCGATACGCTGACCATCGACATGACCGTTGAAGAAGGCTTCGGCCCCCGCGACGAAAGCCTGATGCGCAACATCCCCAAGGGCGAATTTCCTCCTGGGGTGAAGGTGGGCGGTCAACTGCGCGGCACCAATGACCAAGGCCTGCCCCAGATCTACAACGTGGTGAAAATCAAAGGCCCCGTCGTGATCTTGGACGGCAACCATCCGCTCGCAGGCAAGGCGCTGCGCTTTAGCTGCAAGGTCACCGAAGTGCGCGCGGCCGAGGCTGTGGAGATCGAGCACCGCCATGTGCACGGCGGCCACGGCCACCACCATTGATGGCGGGCCTTGCCCTCACAACGAAGAACCGCCGCAAGGCGGTTTTTTTATGGGCAAACTTTAGTATTGAGAGCTACTGGCCTTTGTCAAACAAGGACTTGCGATAGTTTTATATCTGAAAGTGGCTTGAAATCTAGGCCAGCAGCTTCTCTTTTTACTTGCGGCGCAGCAACGCACGCCGCAGCACACGTGCTGCGCGGTCGCGGATCTGGAATGGGCTGTGGCTTTGCGCCGGGCGGTGCTTGGCACGCTCGCATGCGGCCAAAAAGTCACCCAACAGCACGCTGGAATCGATGATGGGGCTGTCCGGATTGTTGAACTCTGGGTGCCACTGCGTGGCCGCGATATAGCTTTTGCCGCGTGCATGGCGGTAAATCGCCTCGGGGATGTGGTCTGGCACGCTCCAGGCTTCCACAGCAAAGTCCGGCGCAACCTCCTTGATGCCTTGGTGGTGGATGCTGTTGACCCGCGCCATATAGGTGTTGGGGTAGAGCTGCGCCAAGCGCGAGCCCTTGACGATGTGGATGTCGTGCTGGTGCTTGTCGTAAGTGGTGGCATCGCGGTGTTTCTGGGCGCCAGGCACCTGCGTGAGAATGTCTTGGTACAGCGTGCCGCCAAA
>JBJEZV010000245.1:0-3677 GCA_051887595.1 Comamonas sp. | reverse complement strand
CTGGACATGATCCAGTGCGCAATCGACTGCTCGACGTATTGCAGGGTTTTGCCCGTAAACAGCGGGCGGCTGGGGTCGGCGTGTGAAAAGCAGGCCGATAAGCCGATCTTCAATCGGCGCGAAGCGGGCAAAGCAGACATGTGCGGCAGGCAAAGCAGAAGGTGCTCCAGTTGTACCGCCCTACCAGCCGCTTGTCATGTAGGAAATGGGCCGCCACCGCCCAGCGGCATGGCCCCTCCCTGCGCCAGCTCAGTGCTGCGCCAAGGCTGGCAGGGCGCCAGCCTTACGCTCCCACTCCACTGCATGCAGCGCAGGACCGTCTGCTGGACGCAACGTAAAGCTACCCACCATGTGCGCCAGCTTCACAGCCTGATCACGCAGACTGTCGGCTGCGGCCGCTGCTTCTTCCACTAAGGCCGTGTTTTGCTGGGTATTGCCTTCCATGTCCACCACGGCGTGGTTGATCTGGGCAATCTCCTGGCTTTGCGCCCGTGTGGCTGCGCTGATGTCTTCCATGATGTGGCTCACACGCTGCACGCTGTCGACAATCTCTTGCATGGTTTGACCCGCCTGGTACACCAAGGCGCTGCCTGTGCTGACCTTGGAGACCGAGTCATTGATCAATCCGCTGATCTCACGCGCTGCCGTGGCTGAGCGCTGCGCCAACTGGCGCACTTCGCCTGCGACGACCGCAAAACCACGGCCTTGCTCGCCTGCCCGTGCAGCCTCAACGGCTGCATTCAGCGCCAAGATATTAGTCTGGAAGGCGATGCCATCAATCACGCCGATGATGTCAGCGATCTTGCGCGAAGACTGGTTGATGTCCTCCATCATGTCCACCACGCCTGCGACGACTTCGCCGCCCTTGGTGGCCACCTGGTAGGCACTGCGTGCCAGCTGGTTGGCACTGCCAGCGTGCTCGGCGTTGCGCTGCACGTTCTGCGTCAAATTGTCGATAGAGACCACGGTCTGCGCCAAAGCTTCCGCTTGGTGTTCGGTACGCTCCGAGAGATTTTGGTTGCCCGCCGCGATCTCACTGGCCGCGACTTCGACCGAGCCGCTGGTGTCTCGCAAGCGATGCAGCACCTGGGCAATGTTGTCGGCAAAGCGGTTGTAGGCCCGCGCAATATCGGTGAGTTCGTCGTTGCCCTCTTGCGCCAGGCGTTGGCTGAAATTGCCATCACCTGCTGCTGCAATGGCCGTGCGCACATCGGCCAACCGGAGCAGGGCACTGCGAATCGCCCACAGTAGCAAGCCTGCTGCCACCACACATGCCAGCAATGTGCTGAGCACCGATGTCCAGGCCATGGCGTTAAGTGCAGCACGTGCTTCTTCGCGATCCATCACGACAGCCAAATGCCACTGCGTGCCAGGTACAGCCTGGCTAAACAGCAGGCCTTCGCGGCCATTCAAATCCCATACGCGCCCTGCGTTTTGCAAGCGCTCAATGTTCAAGTCAGCATGCAGCTTGGACAAGGGCTGCAGCGTCAAGCTAGCATCTTGGTGCGCAATGATGTGGCCATCGCCCGCCACCAAAAACGCATAGCTGTGGGGCGTGGGCTGAATGGCCCGGATCGCAGCCAACACATCTTCCATCATCACATCGCCCGCCACCACGGCTTGGGGCAACTGCGCGCTGCCCACCAAGTCCGCAAACGTGATCAGCATTTTTCCGGTGCTCGCACCGATGTAGGGTGCTGAGACAAAAGCCCCACCAGCTGCCACTGCACCGCGGTACCAGGTGCGGGTGGTGGGGTCGTAGTCGGCCGGCCGCTGGCGCTGCTCCGAGAAAATGGCACGACGGTCGGGAAATCCTACAAAGGTCTGGTCAAACTGACCACCTCGCGAAGCCAGCTGCAATTGCTCCATGAGCTGCTCTGATTGCGCATAGGGCTTGAGGGCGGAGACCATCTGCTGCTTGCTAGACAGCCATTGGCCCAAGGTGGCCGCATGGGCCTGTGCTAACTGCGTCGCCTGAGACGTAATTAATTGCAATGTATGACTACGGGAGTTGGTAAAGCTGACCAATCCCACCACCAGCATGGCTGCTGCCACGATCAACACACACAAAGCCACCAGCCGAGTTTGAAGAGAAATGCGCATTCACAGTCACAGTCACAGTCACAGTCACAGATACGGCAAACGCCGCAGGGATGCACACACGTGCATCGAGGAATCCCGCGATTCAATCATTGATTAAGGTGCGCTCGACGTTCAATCTGGACATGTCTTGACTCGCATCAAGTGCACTCAGGTTTGGCAACTTAAGTTAACAATGCCGCCCGGCATGTAAGCGCTGTCTGCTCCTGTGCCAAGAGCCCCCCAAATCCCCAAGGTGTTTGCTATGAATTTCCCCAGCATCAAAACCAGCAGTTAGGATGAACCACGTGCTTAACCCCCGTGCTGCTACTTCGGTGGCGTGCGGAACACAGGAGGAAGTAGATGCAAGTTCAAGTTCATGCTGACGATTCCATCCAAGGCGGCGACAGCCTGGTTCAATGGGCTACGGAAGAAATCCACGCCAAGCTAGAACGCTTGAAAGAGTCGGTGGTGCGTGTGGAAGTCTTCCTCACCTCGGTCGATGCACTCAAGGCTTCAGGCGGTCCGGGCAAGCGTTGTGTGCTTGAAACCCGTGCCAATGGACGCCCTCCTGTGGCCGTGAATGCCGAGGCCGAAAAAGTGCGCGATGCGTTCAATGCTGCGCTCGAAAAACTGCGTCGTGCGGTCGAGTCTGACCTTGACAAAGTGCGCGACAAAAACATCCGCGACAGCGTGCGTGGTGTGGAAGACCCATCGACAGGGACTGAAGGCTAATTCCGCTACCGCTGCTCTCTGAAAGACAAAAAGCCATGGCCTTAAGGCCATGGCTTTTTTGTTGAGTACAGTCGCTTAAACGGTTACACCGCTTCAGCCGTCAGCGCGCCGGGGGTAGTGAGCTTGTCTGCCACCAGCAGCGCCTTCATTTGCGTTTGGTCCATGATGCCCAGCTCTTGCGCCACCACAGCAATAGGCTGGCCGGTGGCAATCGCCGTCTTGGCAATTTTGGCGGCCTTTTCGTAGCCGATCAGCGGGTTCAGAGCGGTGACCAAAGTCACGGACTCATGGATGCGCGCGTCCAGCAACTCAGTATTGGCCACAATACCTTCCACGCAGTTGACCTGCAGCGTCTTGCAAGCAGCGGCCAAGTGGGTCAAGCTTTGGTGCAGCGCCCAGCCCATCAGCGGCTCAAATGCATTGAGCTGCAGCTGGCCAGCTTCCACGGCCATGGTGATGGCAGCGTCGTTGCCGATCACTTCAAAGCACACTTGATTCATCACTTCGGGGATCACAGGGTTGACCTTACCGGGCATGATGGAAGAGCCCGCCTGACGGGCCGGCAGCTTGATGTCACCCACACCGGCTTGCGGACCAGAGGACAGCAAACGCAAGTCATTGCTGATCTTGGACAGCTTAACCGCAATGCGCTTGAGGATGCCGGAGATGTCAGCAAACACACCCGTATCGGCCGTGCCAGCGATCATGTCCTTGGCTTTGAACACGGGCACGCCCGAGAACTCGGCCAGTTTGGCTGTCACCACATCAGCATATCCCACAGGGGCATTGATGCCGGTGCCGATGGCCGTGCCACCCATGTTGATTTCGCACAGCAAGGCTGCGGATTCGCGCAGGCGCTGCTC
>JBJEZV010000244.1:3736-4961 GCA_051887595.1 Comamonas sp. | reverse complement strand
AGTAAATAAATCATGTGCAAACCCATCGCAGGGCCAGTTGCAGCGCGCTGCAGCCAGCCCTTGCATCACCCAATCAGTTCACTTCCTTGCGGTAGCGGTCGATGATGTTTTTCTGCGCCGCAGCCAGCTTTTGCAAATCGATGGGCTTGGCGCGCGCGTATTCGCTGTCTGGCAAGAACTTGGATTTGGCTTCTTCGCTCATGTGCTGTGCAAAGACGGGGCGCAAGAACGCATTGCCCCACATCTTTTGGCTCTCCGGCGAAAGCACAAAGTCCAGAATCTTTTGGCCGTTGGCCGCGTTGGGCGCGTTTTTGACCAAGCCCATGACGTAAGGCATGGTCACGGTGCCCTCTTGCGGGATCACAAACTTGGCAGGCGCCTTGTCCGTGTACTGGGCACGGTAGGCATTGAAGTCATAGTCCAGCAAGATGGGGATTTCGCCCGAGACCACGCGGGCATACGAGGTCTGTTTGGGCACGATGGGCTGGTTGGCCTGCAGTTTTTTCAAGTACCCAATGGCAGGGTCCAAGTTGTCGTAATCACCGCCCAAGGCCAGGTTCAGCGCCATCACCCCCAGCTGGCCTACGGCAGCGGAAGTCGGATCGAGATAGCCGACCATGCCTTGGTATTCAGGCTTGAGCAAATCAGCCCAGCTCTGCGGCACAGGGGTCTTACCCAACGCAGCCGTATTCACAAAGAAACCCAGCGTGCCGGAGTGCACCGAGAACCATTGACCTTCAGGATCTTTCAAGCTGTCAGGAATGTGCTCCCAGCCTTGGGGTTTGTAGGCTTGCAGCACCTTGGCATCCTTGGCAGCGCCCGAGGCAATGCCACCCAGGTACACCACATCGGCCACGGGCTTTTTTTGTTCCGCCATCAAGGCGGCAATGGACTGGCCGGAGTTCTTGTTGTCCGGCGGCATTTCAATGTTCAGTTGGGACTTGATGGCCTTGAGCTGTGAGCCCCAGTCGGCCCACTCAATCCCGCAGTTGTAGCAAACCGCTTTGTCCGATGCATGTGCTGGGGCCAGCACGCCCGTCAAGCTTGCTGAAGCCAAGGCCACCGTAGCGGCCATGCGGTGCAAAGTGAAGTTAGACATCAATGCCTCTCAATAGGTGAAGTGGAAATCGTGGTCGATGGCGCGATGGCTGTATGCCTGTGGCATGTGCCATATCGGCCGAGGGAAACGGTCAGAACGCGGGAGATAGCAATGCGTTTGTTGTCA
>JBJEZV010000244.1:0-3636 GCA_051887595.1 Comamonas sp. | reverse complement strand
TAAAAAAGCTGATAGCAATCGGCCTCGCCCTGGCCAGCCTCGCGCCACTGAGCGCCTTCAGTGAGGACAAGCCCATCAAGGTCATCGTGACCTTCCCGCCGGGAGGCAGTTCGGATGCCATGGTGCGCCTCTTGACGCCCAAGTTGACCGAGGTGCTCAACGCGCCTGTGATCGTGGACAACCGCCCAGGCGCAGGTGGCAGCATTGGCATGCAAGCGCTCGCCAAATCCCCCCCTGACGGCACCCATTTCGCGGTCGGCGCTGCTGGCGCGCTGTCGGCCAATAAGAGCTTGTATTCCAAGCTGCCTTACGACGTGGACAAAGACATTGAGCCCATCGCGCGCATGTCCGAAATTCCGTTTGTGCTGGTCGGCAAGCCAGACCTTCCTGCCAAAAACCTGCAGGAGTTATTGACCCACATTCGCCAAAAACCCAGCGACTACAGCGTGGGCCACGGTGGCAATGGCACAGCCATGCACCTGAGCGCAGAGTTGCTCAAACAGATGACGCAAACCCAACTGGTGCAAGTGCCCTACCGTGGCACGGGCCCAGCCACGATGGATGTGATCAGTGGACAAATCGAGCTGGCCATGACCGACTTGCCTGCGTCGTTACAACAGATCAAGGCTGGCAAGCTGCGTGCTTATGCCGTCACCACATCCAAGCGCTTGGACCAGTTACCTGACGTGCCCACCATGGCCGAAGCGGGAGTGCCGGGCTATGAGTCCACAGGCTGGTTCGGATTGGTTGCGCCCAAGGGCATTTCTGCCGCACACATTGACAAGGTGTCGCAGGCCCTGTCCAGCGCACTCAATGAGCCCAGCATTCAAGAATCGCTGCGCAATTTGGGCTTGGAGCCTGCGTATATGCCCCCAGCAGCTTTCAAGACCTATATCCAATCCGAAACCCACAAGTGGCACCAAGTGGTGACCAACGCGAATATCAAGCTGGACTGAAGAACAAAAATGAGTGTATTGACGACCGATGTATTGATTGCGGGCGCAGGCCCGGTTGGACTGAGCATTGCCTTGGATTTGGCGGCGCGTGGTGTACGGGTGACCGTGGCTGAAATCCGCTCGTATGGCGAGCCGCCCAGTGTGAAGTGCAACCATGTGTCCTCCCGCACCATGGAGCGTTTTCGCCAGCTGGGCATTGCCAACGACATTCGCGCACAGGGCCTGCCCGACGACTACCCCAACGATGTGGTGTTTCGCACGAGCATGACGGGCACCGAGCTCTCGCGCATCCGCATTCCCAATCGTTTGCAGCGCTTCACGGCCAAAGAAGGCCCCGACGGCCATTGGGAAACCCCCGAGCCGCCCCACCGCATCAACCAGATCTATCTGGAACCCATCCTGCTGCACAAGGCGAACCAGACTGCAGGCATTACGCTGCTCAATCGCCATCAGGTGACGGGTTTCATCCAAAACGATGACCAAGTCACCGCCACGGTGCTGGATTTGAACGATTTATCGTCCAAGACCATTCAGGCGCGTTTTGTCATTGGCTGTGACGGCGGCGCCTCCACGGTGCGCCGTGCCATTGGCTCGCGTTTGCAGGGTGATCCTGTCGTGCAAAACGTGCAGTCCACGTATATCCGCGCGCCCCAGCTCAAGTCTTTGCTGCAGGCGCCTTATGCCTGGGGCTACTACTCCGTCAATGAGCGTCGCTGCGGCACGGTATTCGCTATTGATGGTCAAGACCACTGGCTGATCCACAACCATTTGAACCCCCACGAAACCAGTTTTGATGCGGTAGACCGTGACTGGTCCATCCGCCAGATCTTGGGTGTGGGTGATGATTTTGAATACGAGATCGTCAGCAAGGAAGACTGGGTAGGCCGACGCTTGGTGGCCGATCGTTTCCGCGAAGGCAATGTGTTCATTGCGGGCGACGCAGCCCACCTATGGGTGCCTTATGCAGGGTACGGCATGAATGCGGGGATTGCCGATGGTCTGAACCTGAGCTGGCTGCTGGCGTCGTACCTGCAAGGCTGGGCTGACAAAGCCATGCTCGATGCCTATGAGCAAGAACGCCTGCCCATTACCGAACAAGTCTCGCGCTTTGCCATGGGCCATGCGGCCAAGATGATCAAAGCCCGTGGCGCGGTTCCTGCAGGGCTGGAAGCCCCCGATGCCGCAGGCCAGGCGCTGCGCGCCCAGGTGGGACAGGCGTACTACGACACCAATGTGCAGCAGTTTTGCTGTGCAGGCCTGAACTACGGCTACTACTACGACCAATCATCCATCATCGTGTACGACGGCGAAACGCCGCCCGAGTACAGCATGGGCGACTACACCGCATCGACCGTACCGGGCTGCCGTTTGCCGCACCTGTGGCTGGACGCTAATACTTCGCTGTATGACGCGCTAGGCCCTGGCTACACCTTGGTCGCGATGTCCGCCGATGCAGGGATTGCCGCGCTGCAAGCCGCCGCCAACGCGCGCGGCATTCCGTTGAAGGTCTTGCAACTCGATCCCAGCCAACACGCGGTGCCCGCAACCTACACGCACCATTTTGTGATTTGCCGCCCAGATCAACATGTGGTGTGGCGTGGCCAGAGCTTGCCTGCGCAGCCTGATGGCTTGCTGGACAAGCTCAGCGGACGCGCGAAAGCTTAAGTACGCAGGGTCTGGCCATCACACAACGCCTCTTCGGAGGCGTTGTGCTTTAGGGACCATGTTTTCTTGATCATGTCCAGCAACAGGCTGGCTTGCGGGCTCAGCGGCTTGTCGCGGCGGCGAATGCATTCAATGCTGCGCAGCACGCTCGGCTCCGTCAAGGCAATGCAGTGCAGGCTGGAACGGTGGGCTCTGGCATAAGCGGCTGGCATCAATGCAAAGCCAAGGTCTGACTCCACCATCCACAGTGCAGTAGCTAAAAAGGACACTTCATTGACCACCGTCAGCCGCACACCGGCCTGTCGCGCAGCGGCATCGATGCGGTCGCGAATGCCATAGCCTTTGCGAATGGTGATCAGCGGCAAGTCTCGCAGTTGTATCCAAGGCATGCTGCTCTTGCGCGCCAAGGGGTGGCTGTGGGGCACGACCAGTACCAAGGCATCATCCATGATCACTTCAGACAACAAGTCGTGGATGATGATCTCGGGCGTGCCAATGCCAAAATCCACATCATCGCCGTAAATTTTGTTGATGAACTGCTCTGGCGCACAGTCATGCACCACCAGCTTGATGTCGGGGTACAGCTGCGCAAACTGCCGCACCACAGGGGGCAGCAATATTTCGCCCAGCGTAGGCGTGATATTGATTTTGACCACGCCCTTTTTGCCATCGCGTGACTCCAGCAACACCGATTGCAGACCTTCAAGTTTGTGGACCAAGGGCTGGGCGTGCTGAAACAGTTCATGGGCACTGGGTGTGGGCGCCAAAGCGCGCGTGCTGCGATCAAACAGCGCCAGCCCCAAACCTTCTTCGAGCTGCTTGATGAGAATACTGGTCGCAGGCTGGGACAGATGCAAATGATCTGCGGCCAAGCTGAGCTTTTTGAGCTCGTAAACCGCCAGAAATGCTTTGAGCTGTTTGACCGTGGGCGCAAAGCTCGAGGACATCGCAGTTCCACCACTCAAAAGGGAAAGCGCGGACCAGACTATCGCGCAGATGGAGCGGGTGAAGGGAA
>JBJEZV010000243.1:0-4974 GCA_051887595.1 Comamonas sp. | reverse complement strand
AGGGCAAGCTGTTCGTAAAAGCCTTTGACCCCGGCAATGCTTTGCAGCAGCTGCTGGGCTTCGGCACGCTCGGCATCGCTGACGCGGCGGTCATTGAGCAGCGCTTGGGCTTTCCAATACACCCACGTGCTGTCCGCACGCAGGGTTTCGGGCATGGCATTGATGGTGGTACGTACGGCTTGCCACTGGCCCGCACGCAGCTGGGCACGGGCCATCCACTCCAGCGCTTCATCGGCAATACGCTCGGGTTTGCTGACCTTGCCAAAGTAGGCCAGCGCATTGCTGGACAAGCGGCGTGCGCTGGTTTTACCAATCGTGCCCCAGACCCAGTCACGCTCTTCCGCGCGCAACTGACTGTGCCAGCGAGATTCCATCAGGCTGGCTGCCTGGTCAGGATCGGTGTTGGCCAAACGCACCAACGCCAGCACCGCCATTTCACGGCGCGTATCGCCGCGCAGCTTGCTCGTGCCCGAGAGGTATTTGACAGGCGAGGCAAACACTTCGCTCACATGGGCCAGCGCATCAGGGGCGACGATGGCCACGGCCCGGCGCGTGCCGGTCTGGCGGTTAAGTTCGGTTGACAGGCGAGCGCGCTTCCAGACCGCCAAGTCTTCCAGTTTCTGGATGGCGTACAGCTCGCTGGCAGCATGTGTGCAACCGTCATCAGCATCGCGCTGGGCGTGCCACAGCCGGGTGACTTCTTGGGCCGCAAACTCAGGCTGTCGGCCTTCGATGGTCTGCACGGCCAAGTCATAACAGCGCACCTCGCGGTCATCTTGCATGCGGAAGTCAGGCAGCATGCGCGAGAAATCGGACCACTGGCGGCGCTCGCCCAAGATCAGCAACCAGTCATTGCGCAGGCGGTCTTCTTGGTAGGTACCACGCCAGCGCTGCAAGAAAGCGTCCACCTCAGGCTGCGTCGCCTCTTTGAGGCGGCCTTTGAGTTCCCAGTAAGCAGCCCAGGGCTCCAGTGGGTGCCCTGCTGCCTGCGGCAGGAGTTGAGTGAGTCGTGCCTGCTGGTTCTTGCGCGCCGCTTCCTGCATTTGCAGCAAGATGCTGTCACTCGCAGATTGGGCGGTTGCCGAGACCGAGGAGACGCTAAATATCGCAGCCGCGCAAAGCGGTGTCAGAATCTTGTGCCATTGCATACCGGGAATTATGTGATGGACAAAACAGCCCTTCGACGCACTTTGGTGCAACAGCGCCTCAATATGGGTGACCGCCTACAGCGCGCCGATGATTTGCAACGCGTCATGCGCATTTGGTTGGTCGACCGGCCCGATACTGTGATTGGCGCCTACTGGCCCATCAAAGGCGAGTTTGACCCGCTGCCCGTGCTGCACCGCTGGAAAGAAGACGGCGAGCTGCTGGACAAACCCCAGCGCCGCCGCATAGGCCTGCCCGTGATCGACAAAGTCACCAAGACCATGCAGTTTCACGCCTGGCACCCGGGCTGTCCCATGGAAGAAGATGCCTACGGCATTCCCAAACCCAAGGACACCGAAATCCTCACCCCCACACTGCTGTTTGTGCCTTGCGTGGGCTATGGCCCCGGTGGCTATCGTTTGGGCTATGGCGGCGGGTTTTATGACCGCACGCTGTCGCAACTCACGCCGCGCCCGTTCACGGTGGGGCTGGGCTTTATCCAAGGTTTTATTGACGACTTCACGCCCGAGCCGCATGACATTCCGCTGGATGCCATCCTCAACGACAACGGCGTGGTCTGGCCCGTCTAAGCAGGCGCTGGGGCGTGGTAGATTGCCTGCATGCCTGCTCGCAAAAAGAAATTGGTTCCTCAACGCTGGTTACGACCACGCCCGCCCCTGACGCCCATGCACACGCCGCTGGACCGCGCCGAAGTGCAGCGGCTGCAGGCCCATATGCGCAAGCATGGTGCCCGCAGCCTGACCATGCGCCAGCACAATGCCATCTGGGACTTCTTGTTTGATTTGCCTGAAAGCCACGCCTGGATGGACGATATGGCGGCGCAGATCCGCTCAGGCCAACAAGCCTTGCGCCCCACCAGCACGACGAAACAGTGAGCGGCAGGCCTGTCCTGCTTCCACAATCAATACAAAAGTTATTGAAATCACTGGTAGACCACGTTCAGTGACAGCATTTGCCCCTCACCCGCTCCTCAGCGTCAGCACAGCAGCCTTTACGCATCAGCGGGCGCGTCCGCCTCGCGGGTTTACTTGAACTGCTTGCGCAAGAAAGCCTTGTGCCGCGCAATGTGATGCAACTGTGCCGGCGCCAATGATCCGCCCAGGTCTTCGTCCTCGATATTGAGCACATCATTGGCATAGTTGAGCGCACGCTGCACCACTTCGGCTTCGCTCACGCCCTGCTGGGCCGCCAAATCCATCGCTACACGCCGCATGGCGCGTTGACCAAGCATCCACATCGCGGCGTGGGCATCCCATGCAGCAGCGTTTTTCTTCATGTCCGCGTGCTCGGCCAAGATGTCTTTGAGCGGCTTGGACAAAATCTCTTGAAGCTCTTCCATCTGCGCCTGCATGGCTTCAAACTGCGCCTCACGCTGCAACGCAGCTGCGGCCTTTTGGGCTTGCGCTGCCGGGTCTTCAGGCACGGGCACGCTGCCATCGGGATTCAACTGTGCAATGGTCAATTCAGACAAGAGTGACATGGCTATTCAAAGTGCAAATACAAGCGACAAAGCGGGCGACTCTACCAACAAAGTCTTTTTCACATGCCGCGCCCCTACACTTGCCAGCATGAAGATTTACCAGGTCGGCGGCGCCGTGCGCGACCGCCTGTTGCAACGTCCTTTTCATGACACCGACTGGGTGGTCGTTGGTGCTACGCCCGAAGACATGGCGCAGCGCGGCTTCACGCCCGTGGGCAAAGACTTTCCGGTCTTTCTGCACCCCCAAACCCACGAAGAATATGCCTTGGCGCGCACCGAGCGCAAAAGCGGTGTGGGGTACCGAGGTTTCGTGGTGCACACCTCGCCAGATGTCACTTTGGAAGAGGACTTGGCGCGGCGCGATTTGACCATCAATGCGATGGCCGCCCCAGCTGACTGGAAGAGCGCACATGACATTTGCGATCCCTATGGCGGCCAAGCCGATTTGCAGGCCAAACTGCTGCGCCATGTAACAGACGCGTTTCGCGAAGACCCGGTGCGCATCCTACGTGTGGCACGTTTTGCCGCACGTTTTGCTGACTTCACAGTCCACCCGGACACCCTGCAACTGATGCGCGAGATGGTCGCCGCAGGCGAAGCGGACCACCTGGTGCCCGAGCGTGTGTGGCAAGAAATCAGCCGTGGCCTGATGGAGCCGCGCCCCTCGCGCATGTTTGAGGTGCTGCGTGACTGCGGGGCTTTGCAGGTCGTGTTGCCAGAATTGAACCGTCTGTGGGGTGTGCCCCAACGCCCCGAATACCACCCTGAGGTCGACAGCGGCGTGCACGCCATGATGGTGCTGGATATGGCCGCGCAGCTGGATGCGCCCCTGACCGTGCGCTTTGCCTGCCTGTGCCACGACTTTGGCAAAGGCACCACGCCCAAAGACATGCTCCCCCGTCACATCGCCCATGAGCAGCGCAGCGCCCAACTGTTGCAAGGCGTGTGCGCGCGCTGGCGTGTGCCCAACGATTGCAAAGAGCTGGCCGATGTGGTGGCGCGCGAGCACGGCAACATCCACCGCAGCCAAGATCTGGGCGCTGCCGCGCTGCTGCGGCTGTTTGAGCGCTGCGATGCCATCCGTAAACCCGAGCGCTTTGCACAGGCCCTGCTGGCCTGTGAGTGCGATGCCCGGGGCCGCTTGGGTCTGGAAAACACCCCCTATCCCCAGCGCTTGCGGCTGTGGCAAGGCTTGCGAGCGGCATTGCAGGTCGACACCGCCAGTGCGGCCCAAGCTGCAGCGGCACAGGGGCTCAAGGGCAAAGCCATTGGCGAGGCCGTGGCTGCCGCGCGCACCCATGCGCTGCAGACGTGGCTCCACGCCCAATAGCAGGGCGAGAGCCCGTCTGCGCGCCTAAGATGGGTTGATCCCAGTAAGGATCACCATGGTGTATTTGAATTACGCAGCAGCAGACTTGGGCAGCGAAGCCTGTGTGCAAGCCATTACCGAGCACTTGCGCGCTGAAATGCAGCACGGCCCCTATGTGGCGGCCCAGCATGCAGCCGAGCGTTTGCAGCAGCTCTACGCCCAGCTAGCGGCCATCTTGCACTGCGCACCTGCCGATCTGGCCCTGACTACGGGCAATAGCCACGCTTGGAACAGCGTGGTCAGCGCCTACCCTTGGCAAGCAGGTGACCAGGTGGTCATCACTTCGGGCGAATGGGGTGGCAATGTGGCCATGCTGTCGCTCTTGCAGCCGCGTTTGGGCATTGAAGTGCTGATGGCGCCACACCACGCCAACGGCGCGCTGGACTTGCCTGCCCTGCAACTGCTGCTGGCGCAGGCACCGCGCGTGCGCATGCTATGTTTGACCTGGGTGCCAGCCCATGGTGCGCTGATGTATCCCGCCCAAGACATTGGTGCGCTGTGCCGCCAATATGGTGTGGCGTATGTGATCGATGCTGCGCAAGCCGCAGGTCATTTGCCGGTGGATGTACAAAAGCTGCAGTGCGATGCGCTGACCGCGCCCGGGCGCAAATGGCTCGGCGGCCCGCGTGGCACGGGCGTGCTGTATGTGCATCCCCGGCTGCGTACCCGCTTGCAGCCGAGCACCGTCGACCACCGCTCTTGCCCCATCACCGAACACGGCCCACAACTGCGCAGCGACATGCTGGCGTTTGAAGCGGCCGAACATGCCGTAGCGTCGCGTTTGGGCTGGCATGCGGCATTGCAGCGCCGCACCAACAGCGGCTGGGCCGCCCGCTACGCCACCATTGCGCGCCAAGGCCAGGCCTTGCGCGCTGCTTTGCGCCAGCTGCCGCATTTGCGCTTACACGATGTGGATGACTCTGCCGCACATTGCGGCATTGCCAGCTTCAGCCTGGGC
>JBJEZV010000242.1:3316-5017 GCA_051887595.1 Comamonas sp. | reverse complement strand
AGGCTATGTGGTTCCAAGAGCCTGGCCAACGTGGCTCGTACTACGCCATGGACGGCTCTAGCCTGCGCCGCGCCTATTTACAGTCTCCCGTGGAGTTCTCGCGCATCAGCAGCAACTTTGCCATGCGCAAACACCCCATCCACGGCACTTGGCGCCGCCACTTGGGCACGGACTACGCAGCCCCTACTGGCACCAAGGTACGTACGGTGGGTGATGGCGTGGTGGAGTTTGCCGGTTGGCAAAACGGCTTTGGCAATGTGATTTTTGTCAAACACGCCAACACCAGCCACGTGACTGTGTATGCCCACTTGAGCCGCATTGACGTCAAAAAGGGCCAAGCCGTTGAGCAAGGCCAGCACATTGGTGCTGTAGGTTCGACCGGTTGGTCCACAGGCCCGCACCTGCACTTTGAGTTCCGTGTCAATGGCGTCCACCAAGATCCTCAGTCCGTGATCGCCAAGAGCGACGCCAAGGAAATCAGCCAGAAAGTGCGCCAGCAATTCGCCAAGCAGGCTGAATTCATGCACATGCAACTGGCTTCTGCCGATTTGATTCGCCAAGCCAGCGCGCAATAAGCCGCAACTGCTGTGCTACCCTTTCAAGGGCCTTGAGCAATCAAGGCCCTTTTGTTTGCCTGCCTCTTGCATTGCCCATGAACACCAGCCTGACCACTACCCAAGCGCCCGAGCTCTATATCGGCCTGATGTCTGGCACTTCGCTCGATGGTGTGGATGGGGTGTTAGCGTCATTCACACCAGATGGTGCACTGCAGGTACTGGCTTATGCCAGCGTTCCGTTTTCGCCCGTTCTGCGCCAAGAGTTGCTGTCCTTGAACAGCCGCCATGGCAGTGATGAGCTGCACCGAGCAGCCTTGTCAGGCAATGCGGTCAGTGCGGCCTACGCCCAGGTCGTATCGGCCTTGCTGGCTGATAGTGGTACTCCTGCTTCGAAAGTGCGCGCCATTGGCGCTCATGGTCAGACCGTACGCCACCAACCTCAGCTGCACGATGGCCATGGCTACACATTGCAGTTGCAAAACCCTGCCTTGCTGGCAGAACTCACGGGCATTACCGTGGTGGCTGATTTGCGCAGCCGCGATGTCGCGGCAGGCGGGCAAGGCGCACCGCTGGTGCCTGCGTTTCACCAGGGCGTGTTTGCACAGCAGGAGCGCACGGCGCTGGTGCTCAATATTGGTGGCATTGCCAACCTCAGCGTGGTACCTGCTTCGCAAGCGCTGCAAACACCCGTGATTGGCTTTGACACCGGCCCAGGCAATGCACTCATGGACTGGTGGTGCCTGCAGCACACCGGCCAAGCCTATGACAACGCTGGAGCCTGGGCCGCCTCTGGCACAGTGATTCCAGCGCTGCTGCAGCGCTTGGAAAACGAGCCTTATCTGCGCCAGCCGCCCCCCAAAAGCACCGGGCGTGATCTGTTTCACCCTTTGTGGCTACAGGAGCACCTGAACAGCTTCACGCCAACGTTACGACCACAAGATGTGCAGGCCACGCTCACGGCCTTTACAGCGCACAGCTGTGCAGATGCCATTCGCCCTTGGAGTGCGAACAGCGACCGCTTGCTGGTTTGCGGTGGCGGTGCACTGAATACGCACCTGATGGCACTGCTCCAGCAACAGTTGCCCCACTTGCAGGTTCAAAGCACTGCCGCCGTCGGCATGCCTCCTTTGCAGGTCGAAGCCGC
>JBJEZV010000242.1:0-3216 GCA_051887595.1 Comamonas sp. | reverse complement strand
GCGGCGCCACTGCCCAAGCGGGCAAACAAATTCCCCAGCAGGCCCACACGCAAAGAACGCACCCGAAACAATGCCGGTGGAAACAATGGATCTGAGGTGCGCAATGCATGCATCCAATAAGCTGCCAAGCTGGCCATGCCAAACACCATCAAGACCGCAACCAGCGCATGGCCCATGCCGATACCTGCTAAGCCATCCAAGGCCAGCGACACCCCAACCATGCCTCCCGCGAGCAGCGCAAAGCCCACACCATCAAAGGGCCGACGTGGTTGCTGGTCCTGCTTGGGCATCCAACGCCAAGCCGCCCAGATACCAATGGCGCCAACGGGCACATTGATCCAGAAAATCCAGTGCCAGCTGGCATATTCGACCAGCCAACCACCCACTGCAGGCCCAATCAATGGGCCGATCTGCCCTGGAATAGCAATAAACGTCATCGCTCGGATGAAGGCCTCACGTGGATACGCACGCAACACCGCCAGACGCCCCACAGGCAGCATCATGGCCCCGCCCACGCCTTGCACCACCCGCGCTGCCACCAGAAACTGAAAACTCGGCGCCAGGGCGCACAGCACCGATCCCAGCACAAACACCCCCATGGCAGCGGTATAGATGCGACGCGTACCAAAACGATCGGCCACCCAACCTGTCGCAGGTATCAGCAGCGCAGTGGTCAGTGCATAGGCCACCACCACCGACTGCATGTGCAATGGACTTTGCCCTAGCGATGCTGCCATGCTGGGCAGCGCGGTGTTGAGGATGGTGGCATCGAGCGATTGCATAAAAAAGCCAATCGCAACCAGCCACAACAAGGGTTCTTTTTCAATCGCTTGGTGGTGCATACATCCAGGGACAAGATGCCCCTCTTGCCTGAGCCCAACGCAGGGGCGTGAAAAAAGCCGCTGGAGACAGCGGCTTTTTTAGCGAAACAGAAGACAGTGCTTAGACCGAGAAGCTCGAGCCGCAACCACAAGTGGTCGTGGCATTGGGGTTCTTGATCACGAACTGCGCGCCTTGCAAGTCTTCCTTGTAGTCGATCTCAGCACCAATCAGGTACTGGTAGCTCATGGCATCAATCAGCAACGACACACCGTTTTTGGTCATGGTGGTGTCATCGTCGTTGGTGATTTCATCGAACGTAAAGCCGTACTGAAAGCCGGAGCAACCGCCGCCTTGCACAAACACGCGCAGCTTCAGGTCTGGATTACCTTCCTCCGCAATCAGATCCGCCACCTTGGCAGCTGCGCTGTCAGTGAAGATGATGGGATCAGGCATTTCGGTGGTGATGTTTTCGGCTACGGCGCTCATGGGGATTACTCCAAGAATTCTTCTGAAAATCGTCTCAAATGGTACTGCAATTTGCTCAGGAATTAAGCACACCTGAGATTTGACGACAGTCCCAGTGGGGGCATTGGCTGCAGCACATCGCTGCCAATTAGGGCCAAACAACGCCCACAAAAAAGCCGCCGAACCCCAAGGACACAGCGGCTTTTTTGTGAGAAGGCAGTTGCCAAAGCAACCGCCTTCTGCAAGGCCTGAGGCGAATTAACGCTTCGAGAACTGCTTGGCGCGACGAGCACCACGCAGACCAACCTTCTTACGCTCAACTTCACGAGCGTCACGTGTCACGAAGCCAGCTTGGCTCAGGACAGGCTTCAACGCTGCGTCATAGTCGATCAGAGCGCGAGTGATACCGTGGCGGGCTGCGCCTGCCTGGCCGGATTCACCGCCGCCGTGCACGTTGATCTGGATATCGAAAGCTTCGAGATTACCAGTCAGCGCCAAAGGCTGCTTAGCGATCATGATGGAGGTTTCGCGGCCGAAGTACTGCTGAATGTCTTTGCCATTCACAGTGATCTTGCCGGAGCCCTTCTTCAGGAATACACGAGCCACGCTGGACTTGCGACGGCCGGTACCATTGTTCCAATCACCAATCATTCAAGTCTCCTTAGATTTCCAGAGCCTTAGGCTGCTGTGCGGTGTGGGGATGCTCAGCACCACCATAAACCTTCAGCTTCTTGATCATGGCGTAGCCCAGAGGACCCTTGGGCAGCATGCCCTTGACGGCCTTCTCGAGCGCACGGCCAGGGAACTTAGCCTGCAGGTCGCGGAAGTTGGTAGCAGTGATGCCACCGGGGAAACCAGAGTGACGGTAGTACACCTTGTCCAGGTTCTTGGTGCCAGTGACCTTGAGCTTGGAAGCGTTGATGATGACGATGTAGTCGCCGGTGTCAACGTGAGGTGTGTAGATGGCCTTGTGCTTGCCGCGCAGACGGAGTGCCACTTCGCTGGCGACACGTCCGAGCACCTTATCGGTGGCGTCAATCACAAACCACTCGTGTTGCACCTCAGCGGGCTTTGCGCTGAATGTAGACATGAGATTTCTCTTTCTAGAGGGTTTGGCGGCCCTTTTCCACGGTCGGTGCTTCTTCTTAAATTCATTGCTGAACCAGGAAGCCTCTTAGGCGGTGTTGGCCAAAACCTTAGGTCTTGGCACTTCGCCGCGGGGCCATAAAATCGCTGCGAAGCCCGCCATTATACAAAATAGCGTCCAATAGCGCCATCGCACTTGTTGCACGTGTGGAATTAAGCCGCTTGGCATGAAACCGCTCACACTGACAAGTCTTCACGGCTTGGCCATGCGCTGTGCGGCCGCCTGCCCTCGACACCAAAAGAATTACCCACCATGTTCAGCTACCGCCACGGTTTTCATGCCGGCAACCACGCCGATGTCCTCAAGCACACTGTGTTAATCGCTGCCTTGCAGCACATGACGCAAAAAGACACAGCGCTGAGTGTGATTGACACCCACGCAGGTGCAGGTTTGTACCGCCTCGATGGCGACTTTGCCAATACTAGCGGCGAGTCCAAAGAAGGCATCGAACGCCTGACCAGCACGCCACTGGAAGAACTCACACCGGCTCTGCGCGCCTACATGGAGACTGTGCGCAGCGTGAACCAAGGCAAGGATGTGCGCACCTATCCTGGCTCGCCCTTTATCACCCAGAGCCTGCTGCGCCCGCAAGACAAACTGCGCTTGTTTGAGTTGCATCCCAATGACTGGCGTTCGCTGGACGGCAATATGGCCCAGCTGGGCGCGGGCAAGCAGGTGGAAGTACTGCTCGAAGACGGCTTTAACGGTATCAAGCGCTTTCTGCCCCCACCTTCGCGCCGCGGCTTTCTGTTGTGCGACCCCAGCTATGAAATGAAGACCGA
>JBJEZV010000241.1:2671-5076 GCA_051887595.1 Comamonas sp. | reverse complement strand
GTCAGCAAATCCGGGTGGACTTGGGGCTCACCCTCAAACACGTCCAAGCCCGCCGCTGCAATCGTGCGCGCCTTGAGGGCCTGCGCCAGCGCACCGTCATCCACAATGCCGCCACGCGCGATATTGATCAGCGTGGCCGTGGGCTTCATGCGCGCCAACTCGGCAGCGCCAATGGTGTGGTGGTTTTCAGGCGTGTACGGCAGCACCAGCACCACATGGTCTGCGGTTTGCAGCAACTCGTCCTTGCTCACGTAGCTGGCCTTGCACTCAGCTTCGAGCTGCGGCGACAGACGCGAGCGGTTGTGGTAGATCACCTTCATCCCAAAGCCGTGTGCGCCCCGCTTGGCAATGCCCTGCCCAATGCGGCCCATGCCAATGATGCCCAGCGTGCTGCCATGCACTTCAGCACCGGCGAACATGTCGTAACTCCACTTGGTCCATTGGCCTGCGCGCAGATAGTGCTCACTTTCCGTCACACGACGGGCCGTGGCCATGAGCAATGCGAACCCAAAATCCGCTGTGGTTTCGGTCAGTACATCGGGGGCATTGGTGCCTTGCACGCCTGCGGCCGTCATGGCTTGCACGTCAAAGTTGTTGTATCCCACCGCCATATTGGCCACTACTTTGAGCTGCGGACACGCCGCCAGCAAAGTGGCATCTATGCGCTCAGAGCCTGTGGTCAGCACACCATCTTTGCCCTGCAATTGTTCAATCAACTGCGCAGCCGACCAGACATCGTCGCGCTCGTTGATAGACAGATCGAAGTGCTCAGCCAAAAAGCTTTGCACTTGGGGAGGAATGGCGCGGGCCAGCAAAACGGAGGGTTTAGACATCAAGACTCCTTTACATGAACCAGATGAACGTCATCACCACAAACAGTGGAACCAAAATACCGACTGACCACAGCATGTAGCCAAAGAAACTGGGCATGGGCACGCCTCGGTCTTCGGCAATGGCTTTCACCATCAAATTGGGCGCGTTGCCGATATAGGAGTTGGCGCCCATGAACACAGCACCTGCTGAAATCGCAACCAAAGTGGGTGCCAGCGTGGTCATCAACTCCACCGGATTACCACCTGCCGTGTTGAAGAACACCAAGTAGGTAGGCGCATTGTCCAAGAAGGACGACAGCAATCCCGTGGCCCAAAAATACATTGCCGTGTTGGGGCTGCCATCGGGGTGGGTGACCGCACGCACAATAGCGCCAAACGGTCCATCCACACCAGCCTTGAGCATGGCGATCACCGGAATAATGGTCAAGAAGATGCCGGCAAACAGCTTCGCCACCTCTTGCATTGGCCCCCATCCGAACTGGTTGTTGGCATGCACAGCCTTGGGCGTAATGCACAGCGACAGCACTGCCACAGCCATCAAGCCCAGATCACGCACCAGACCAGGCAAGCCCACGTCAGTGCCTGCGACGTTAAAGACTGTCTCACTCTTCCACATGCCGCTGAGCAGCACCAGTCCCACCACCGCTGCCAACAGCACAAAATTGATCTTGCCGTCAAAGCCCAGCGCCTCTTTGGGCGTGTTGGCCGAGGCTGGCACAGCTGTTTCTCCGCGCACCAGCCAGCTGTCCAAAGCCAAGAACACCGCCAGCAGCACACCGATCAGAAACAGGGCTTGTGGCCAGATGTGCAGCAAGGTCCAGCTGAAATCCACACCCTTCAAAAAACCGAGGAACAGTGGCGGATCACCCAGCGGCGTTAGCGATCCACCGGCGTTGGAAACAATGAAGATAAAAAACACCACGATATGCACCACACGTTTGCGGTGCGCGTTGGCACGGATCAAGGGACGAATCAACAGCATGGACGCACCGGTTGTGCCCATAAAGCTGGCCAGCACCGCGCCGACCGCCAAAATCGCGGTGTTGAGCAGCGGTGTGCCCGTCAAGCTACCCTTGATGTAAATACCGCCTGCCACCACATACAGCGCCGTCAGCAAAATCACAAACGGCAAATACTCAGCCAAGAGCGCGTGTACAAAGTTCGCAATCGCTGCGCCCATGCCATGGCTGATGATCAGTGGCACCAAAAACGCCAGCGACCAAGCTGCGGTCACCTTGCCAAAATGGTGGTGCCAAAAGCTCGGCGCTAGCAGCGGCATGAGCGCAATGGACAGCAGCAATCCAGCAAACGGCACAGCCCACCACAACGCCAAGCTTGCACCATCCAGTTCAGCCGCATGGCCCAGGCTGGGCAAAACCGCCAGCAGCCCCACTGTGGCCGCAGTTCGCATCCATTTCATTCGGCAATTTCCTCGGGAATTTCGAAAACCTGGCGCAAATAGGCCAGGTATTTTTTATCGTCACACATGCTTTTGCCTGGGGCATCGGACAACTTGGCCACGGGCTGGCCGTTGCAGCGCGTCATTTTGATGACGATTTGCAAAGGCTCATA
>JBJEZV010000241.1:0-2571 GCA_051887595.1 Comamonas sp. | reverse complement strand
CGCAGCACCTCTTCATGCCAGGCACGGCTAAAGCGCCGTCGTGTGCCGTAGTCTGCAATCTTCAAGCCCTCCAGCGTCTCGCCACGCAACAAGTCGATCTTGGTTGCCAAGCGCTTGCGCCCTTCCATAAAGTCGGGCACAGGCTGGATATTGCGAAAGTACACCTCGTTGACGATTGCCAGCACCGGAATCTCAAACGGAATCACATGCAGCCAAGGCCCCTGGATGGTGATGTCGATCTCTCCCGACGGCAAGGGCGTGACGGTGATGTACTTTTCATTGAGTTTGAACAGGCTCAGAAAATCGACAAAGTCGCTTTTGATAAAGCGCATCGACCGTAGGTATGCCAGCTCAGACTCTTGAAAACGCAACTGGCACAGCGCGCGAATTTCCTCGCGGATTTCTTGCACATAGGGCGCCAGTTGCACGCCAGGATTGCGGCATTTGAATTTGTATTCGACCTGCGCACCCGGAAATTGGTGCAGCACCACTTGCATCATGGTGAACTTATACAGATCGGTATCAAGCAAACTGGTAATGATCATGGCAAACGTGGCCAGGCGACGAAAGCGACAGTGTAGGTCAATCTCAGTCGCAAACGCCCCGTTTTCCAGCGCGCCATGGGCCTCATGGCCTTGTGCGCGCAAGATGTGCCGCTACGCATTTGCGAATGCATGGGCAGTGACAAGGCTCCGCGCGCGACACCACCGATAAACGCAGCTTCTGCACCCCGGGTAAAGAAGCTGCTCACGGCGGCCGCCCTACCGCTCATCGGAAATTTTGCAAAATTGCTGCAATGCACAATAAATGGCTTGCCAGCCATGCACATCCTGCTCAACAATATGCTCATGCTGCGCTGCAACATAAACCATCCGTCAGGTGCAGCTCTCGCTTCTTGTTGATTTCTTTCCAATGGAGAAAGCCATGGCCTTTACACCTGAACATGTTCTCGCGGCACACAAAGCCAACCTGGAAACCCTGTTTGGCCTGAGCACCAAGGCCTTTGAAGGCATCGAGAAAATCGTCGAGCTCAACGTTGCAGCGTCTCGCGCAGCCTTAACTGAAGCTGCCCAGCACAGCCAAGCGCTGTTCAATGTCAAAGACGCCCAAGAGCTGCTGGCGCTGCAAAGCTCCATCTTGCAGCCCATGGCCGAAAAAACTGCGGCTTACCACCGCCACCTCTACAACATCGCCACCACAACCAGTGCAGACATCGGCAAAACGCTGGAGACCAAGGCTGCGGAGTTTCAACAAGCTGTCAATGCGCTGATCGATTCCACCATCCAACATGCCCCTGCAGGCTCAGAAACGGCTGTGACTGTGGTCAAGACAGCGGTTTCTGCCGCCAATAATGCGTTTGAAAGTGTGCAAAAAGCCGTCAAGCAAGCTTCTGATTTGGCTGAATCCAACCTCAAGGCCATGGCCTCGGCTGCACCTGCTGCACACAAGGCCTGACAGAGGCTGACGTTTGTCTGAGCGGCGCCAACAAGCCGCTAGACAACCCAAAGGGTTTACCCTATAATTTCTTCATCAACCAGTCAATCTGGTTCCCAGTTGTCTCCTTGGATCCTCTCGAAACCCCCGTTTCTTGGATCCCTTTAAACCCGGCTTTTATCAGCCGGGTTTTTTTTCGCCTTTATCACTGGTGCTTCCCTTCTGCCCTCTTCATAATTGACGTGAACGTCAACCAAAAAGGGGCTTGCTGTGGATATTCAAGGCAAAGTTTTTATCGTCACAGGCGGGGCCTCGGGTCTGGGTGAAGGCACTGCACGCATGTTGGCCAAGGCGGGTGGCAAAGTTGTTGTAGCAGATATGCAAACGGAGAAAGGCTTGGCCGTGGCCAGCAGCATCAATGGCGCGTTTGTGCGGTGCGATGTGAGTGCAGAGGCAGATGCCCAAGCTGTCATTGCAAAAGCTTGCAGCATGGGCCCTCTCATGGGACTCATCAATTGCGCTGGCATTGCACCTGCTGCCAGAACCGTCGGCAAGCAAGGCGTGCATGCACTGGATCTGTTCCACCAAGTGCTGCAAATCAACCTGCTAGGAACGTTCAACATGATCCGCTTGGCCGCGCAGGCCATGAGTGCCAATACGCCTGAGCCTACCGGGGAGCGCGGCGTCATCATCTCCACGGCCAGTGTGGCGGCCTATGATGGACAAATTGGGCAAGCGGCTTATGCAGCTTCTAAAGGCGGCGTGGTCGGCATGACTTTGCCTATTGCACGTGACCTTGCGCGTGTTGGCATTCGCAATATGACCATCGCCCCTGGCATCTTCGGCACGCCCATGCTGTTTGGAATGCCACAAGAAGTGCAAGACGCTCTCGCTGCTGATGTCCCCTTTCCCAGTCGCTTGGGCACACCGCAAGATTACGCCAAACTGGTCCAACACATCATTGAAAACGACATGCTCAACGGCGAAGTGATTCGCTTAGATGGGGCTATTCGCCTAGCTCCCAAGTAAAACCCGCATCAAGCAAAAAGCCGCAGCAACTTGCGTTACTGCGGCTTTTTTATATCTGGCGGAGTGGACGGGACTCGAACCCGCGACCCCCGGCGTGACAGGCCGGTA
>JBJEZV010000240.1:0-5114 GCA_051887595.1 Comamonas sp. | reverse complement strand
CACACATTAACCCATCTGCACGGCAGTACTGCTGCGCCACCCCATGCGCAGCAACCCTCACTTAAGGCACTGGCTGACCGATGACAGCAGGCGGAAGGCGCAGCACATCAGTGCTCTGCTCGGGCTCGGAAGGCTGCGGCTCCGACCATTGCTCGATCCACGCATCCAAGGGATCACGTGACGGCGGCTCAGACACGCGTGGTGGTGGCAGGCTGGGAATAGATTCTTCGACCGCTGTGTCTGCGTCGCCCTCGAATTCGGTGTCGCTGGGCGCCTCTGTGGCAGGCGGTTCAGGCTGCGGGGCTGGCGCAGGCGCTGGACGTGGAGCAGTTTGCGTGGATGTCGCTGGCGCCGCCGCTGGTGTGGGCTCTGCCGTCGTGCCCCACCAGGCATTGAGTTGCTCACGCACCCCATCCGTCAGGCTGCTCCACCAGGAGGAAGTTTCAGGCTCACCAAATCGTGCCTGGCGGTCGAGCTGCTGGTCTCGCAAAGCACGGGCCGTAAAGTTCCCCACAATGGGCAAAGCACTGCGAGCGCCTTGGCCCCAGGTGTCGCTGCGCAAGGTGATGCGTGCATCGTTAAACCCCACCCACGCGCCACTCACCAGCAATGGGTGCATCAAGATGAACCAGCCATCTGCATTGTTTTGCGTGGTGCCAGTCTTGCCTGCGACATCGCCTTGAATGCCAAAGCGCTGGCGGATGGCACGCCCCGTGCCCTTATCGACCACTGCGCGCAACATGTCCAGCAAGGCGTAGCTGTCGCTGGCATCCATCACGCTGTGGGCACGGTCGGGCGCAAACTCGGCCAGCAGCTTGCCCTCACGGTCTTCGATGCGCGTCACCATCCACGGCGATCGGTACTGCCCGCCTCGCACCAAGCTGCTGTAGGCATTGCTCATCTCCAGCAAGCTCACCGGGCTAGCGCCCAAGGCCAGAGCAGGCACTTCTTCCAAGGCACTGTCTCGCACACCCAAATCACGTGCCAAGCGTGCCACTTTGGCAGGCCCAACTTCCTGCACCAGTTGGGCGGTGATGGTGTTTTTGGAATACGCCAGCGCGTCGCGCAACGACAAGGCTTTGCCTGAAGGCGGGCCAGCATCGCTGGGGCGCCAGACCCCACCGCCCTCCAGTTCAATGGCCACCTCCTGGTCCACGCGGGTGTCTTGGGGCTGAACCCCTGCTTGCAAAGCTGCGCCATAGACAAAGGGCTTGAAGGTCGATCCAGGCTGGCGACGGGCTTGTTGCACATGGTCAAACGCATCGGTGGCGTAATCGCGGCTGCCCACCCAAGCGCGGATCGCTGCAGTGGCGGGCTCCAGCGCCACAAAGCCAGCTTCGACGCGGATTTTGTCTTGGCGCAACTGCTGCATGAATGCCGAGTCTTTCAGCAAGGCTTGCAGCGCAGCATCGGCAGACTGCCCCTGCTCGCGCAAAGCTGCATAGGCAGACGACTCGCGCACCAGCGTCTGTACCAAGGGGTTATCCACTTGCCAGCCACCACGACAGCTCCAGTTGGTTTGGGCCAGCGACTGCAAGGTGCGTGTATGGCTGCGCACCGCCTGCAGTGCTTGTTGCTGCAGCCGAGCATCGAGCGTGGTGTGTACGACCAAACCGTCGGTATAGATGTTGTAGCCTTGGCTGTCGGCCCAATCGATCAGCCACTTGCGCACCTGCTGCGCAAAGTGCGGCGCCATGCCCACAGGCACTTCCTGGCGCTCAAAATTCAGACGCAGCGGGCGCTTTCGCAGTTGTGCAAACTCTTTGTCGCTGAGCTGCCCGTGCTTGACCATCTGGGACAGCACGGTATTGCGCCGTTCCACGGCGCGCTCAGGATTGCGCACGGGGTTGTAGTAGCTCGTGCCTTTGAGCATGCCTACCAAAGTGGCCGCTTCCAGCACGCTGAGCTTGGCTGCCGACTTATCAAAGTACGTGCGCGCCGCCATCTCAATGCCAAAGGCGTTGTAGAGAAACGGCACGGTATTGAGATAGGTCTCCAAGATCTCATCTTTGCTGTAGAGCAGCTCGATCTTGAAAGCCGTGATCGCTTCTTTGAGCTTGCGGTGCAGGCTGGCTGCACGCCCGATTTCTTCGGGATAGAGGTTGCGCGCCAGTTGCTGGGTGAGCGTGGAGCCGCCTTGCGTATTGCCGCGCAAGGTGTGCACCGCAGCCCCAGCAATGCGCCACCAATCCAGTCCGTGGTGCTGGTAGAAGCGGTGGTCCTCGGTAGCAATGAGTGCGTGCAGTACCGCGGGCGACACTTGGTCCAAGCTCACCCACTCGCGGTTGCTGCGCTTGAACACGGCAAGCTCCTTGCCATCGGCGGACAGCACCTGTGCCGGTTGCTCCAGCTTGGCTTTGCGCAGATCGCTGATGGCGGGGGTCAACGGAATCAGCGCCAGCACATACAGGGCCCCTGCGGCAGGCAGCACCAACAGCCATTGCCAACGCCATGCGCGAATTGTCTGCCACAGCAGCCGCCAGCGCGGATGTGCCAACATCTGTTGCACCAAAGCTTGGACAGAGGAACGCAGCGACTGCAAGATCGCCACGCAACGGGAAAAGATGTTCTTTTGTGGTTCGGGCACGATGGTCTGCACCTGCACAGGCAGGCACGTTGAGACAAGCCATCCAGCATGCCGCAAAAAAAGCGCCCCGGATCACCCAGGGCGCCTTGTCTCTGTGTCAGGCAGGGCTGGCAGTTGCCCATGCCTGCAGCGCCGCGCGCTTTAGGTGTTCTTGCTGATGGTGATGGTGGGGAACTTGCTGGAGAAGTCCTTGGCCTTGTGGGCAATCTTCACCGCCACATCACGCGCCAGCTTTTTGTAGATCTGAGCAGCTTCGCTGTCAGGGGCAGCCACCACTGTGGGTTTGCCGCTGTCGGCCTGCTCGCGAATTTGCATCGACAGGGGCAGCGAGCCCAAGAAGTCCATGTTCCACTCTGCGGCCAGCTTCTTGCCGCCATCTTGGCCGAAGATGTGTTCCACATGGCCGCAGTTGCTGCACACGTGCATGGCCATGTTCTCGACCAGACCCAAGATGGGCACACCCACTTTTTCAAACATCTTGATGCCCTTGCGTGCGTCGAGCAAGGCGATGTCTTGGGGCGTGGTCACGATGACGGAACCCGTCATGGGAACCTTCTGGCTCAGTGTCAGCTGGATGTCGCCTGTGCCTGGTGGCAGGTCAATAACGAGGTAGTCCAGATCTTTCCAGTTGGTCGAGCGCAGCATTTGCTCCAGCGCCTGCGTGGCCATGGGGCCGCGCCAGATCATGGCTTCGTTGGGGTTGTTGAGCAGCAGGCCAATGGACATGATCTGCACGCCATAGTTCTCCAGCGGCTCCATGGTCTTGCCATCGGTGCTCTCGGGCTTGCCATCTACGCCAAACATCATGGGCACGCTGGGGCCGTAGATGTCGGCATCAAGCACACCCACGCGGGCACCTTCAGCCGCCAGCGCCAGCGCCAGATTGGCTGTGGTGGTGGACTTGCCTACGCCGCCCTTGCCCGAAGCCACCGCAATGATGTTTTTCACGCCGGGCAACAACTGCACACCGCGCTGCACCGCATGCGACTGGATCTTGGAGTAGACGTTGGCCGAAACATTTTCCACGCCGTCCAAGCCCTTGGCAGCTGCAATCAACTGCTTGCGCAACTCGGGTATCACGCTCTTGGCGGGGTAGCCCAATTCCACGTCAAACGCAACGTCGCCACCGCTGATCTGCACGTTGCGTACAGCGCGGGTGCTCACAAAATCTTTATCCGTATGGGGATCAATCACGCTGGCCAATGCGGCCAACAAGCTTTGTTCAGTGAGAGACATGTCGTTTTTTACTTGGAAGGTGTGGGGTCTGAGAAAATCAAAGCTTAGTCTATCGGAGGCACGCTTCCCCTATGCCAAGCGTGCCCATGTCGTTTTGCGCTCACGCGCCCCTTGCTTTTTACCGGAAAGAACTGCCTGCCATGAAATTCAAAATGGCCCAAAACTCCCTGTTTGCCATCCTGCTGCGCTCGCGCTGGTGGGTGAGCTTTTTAGCGGGAGCTGCCTGGGCCTTGCTGGCTGCAGCGTTGGTGCCACAACCGTACAAGATGGTGGCCATCTTGGGCTCGTTGCCGTTTTGGGCTTTGGGCTTTATTGCTTTTGTGCGCCAGTACGACCAACCCACTCCGGCCCAGCAGCAAGCCTTGCTGGAAGATGCAGCCAGCAAAAACTGGGGCGAATTTGCCCAGCACTTGGAGCGCGCTTGGGTGGTCGAAGGTTATGAAGTACAGCGCAGCAAAGATGCCGCATTTGATTTTGTGCTGCGCCGCGAAGGCAAAACCACATTGGTCAGTGCCAAACGCTGGAAAGCAGCCCACCACGGTATCGAGCCGCTGCGCGCTTTGCTCAGCGCCAAGGAGCAGCAAACCGTCGATGTGTGTGCCTATGTCGCCATTGCCCCGTTGCAAGACACTGCCCAGCGTTACGCCGACGAGCACAACATGGCCGTGCTCAGCGGTTTGACGCTGGCAACTTTGCTGCAAAAGCCTTTGATGGCGCAGCCTTAAACCGCACTTCGCTTCCAAGAACAGAGCTGCCTGCCTTTGTCTGTATTGGTTTTCCGTATGAAAAGTATTGGAAAACTAATGCATACAAAGGCAGGCAGCTATTTTTTTGTGCTTTTTTGAGCAAAAGATCGCGTTCCGCACACTGCAACTGCGCCTAGCAAAACCGCGTGCAAGCCCGCATTTCCTGCACAAGCGCGCGTGGGCTTCTAAAATCATGGGTTGCTTTTGATAGCCTACGAGAAGACCCTCATGTCCCAACGCAAGATTTTCGCCACCACCGCCTTGCCGTATGCCAACGGCAATTTTCACATCGGCCACATCATGGAATACATCCAGGCCGACACCTGGGTGCGTGCGCAGCGAATGCAGGGCCACCAGGTCAACTTCGTGGGCGCAGACGACGCGCACGGCGCGCCGATCATGATTGCCGCTGAAAAAGCGGGCAAGACACCCCAGCAGTTCGTGGCCGATATTGCCGCTGGCCGCAAGCAGTACCTCGATGGCTTTCACATTGCTTTTGACAACTGGAGCAATACCGACAGCCCCGAGAACCACGAGCTGTCCAA
>JBJEZV010000239.1:0-5114 GCA_051887595.1 Comamonas sp. | reverse complement strand
AACGCACCGGAAGCGTTTGCCCATGCCCTTTTCTGCTCTTGGCCTTGCCCCATCATTGGCCCACGCTGCTGCCTCTCAAGGCCTGATTGCACCTACCCCTGTGCAATCGCAAGCCATTCCAGCCATTTTGGACGGCCAAGACCTGCGCGCCTGCGCGCCCACTGGTTCTGGCAAGACGGCAGCCTATGTGTTGCCTTTGCTACAAGCTTGGCTGCTGAGTGACGCCAGCCAGCGCCCAGGCCCGCGCACCACGCAGGCGCTGGTCATGGTGCCTACACGCGAGCTGGCAGCGCAGGTGGCAGAGCTCGTCTACCACTTGGGCGAAGACATGGGCCGCCGCCCCAAAGTTGCCGTGCTCACCGGTGGTGTGTCCATCAATCCCCAACTGATGGCATTGCGCGGTGGTGCTGATTGGGTCATTGCCACGCCCGGACGCTTGCTCGATGTGGTGACGCACAGCCAGTTAAAGCTGCACACCATCCAGACCTTGGTGATGGATGAAGCTGACCGACTCATGGATCTGGGCTTCGCCCAAGAGCTCCAAGCTGTGCTGGATTTGCTACCTGCCAAGACGGCACGCCAGACCTTGCTGCTGTCCGCCACATTCGGACCTGCCGTACAGACATTGGTGGAGCAATTGCTGCGTGAAGGTCACACTGCAATTGAAGTGGCCAACACCCACCAGCAAGACGCCACCATTGCGCAACGCGCTATTTATGTGGACGCTGCCAAGCGTACTCCGCTGTTGCGCGAATTGATCGAGCAGCGCCCTGGCCAGCGTGTGCTGGTATTTGTGGCCAGTCGCTACAGTGCCGAGCACGTTGCCAACAAGCTCTATGCCAAAAAGATTTACGCCACCGCTTTGCACGGCGAACTCAGCCAAGGCGCACGCCAGCGTGTGCTGCAAGAGTTCAAGGACAACCAGTGGCAAGTATTGGTGACCACGGATCTGACGGCACGCGGCATCCATATCGATGCCCTGCCTGTGGTGGTCAACTACGACTTGCCGCGCTCGCCCGATGACTACACGCACCGCATTGGGCGCACGGGCCGCGCCGGTTTGTCTGGCATGGCCATCAGCTTGGTCTCACCTGCGACCGAAGCACACTGGAAACTGATCGCCAAGCGCAATGCTCTAGAGCTGCCGCTGGAAACCCTGCCGGCCTACCCTATCACTGAGCAAGCCCCCCAGCGCCAGCCCCATGAAGATGGCAACAACGGCGGCATCAAAGGCAAACGCCCCAGCAAAAAAGACAAATTGCGCGCTGCTGCGGCAGCCTCTCACAAGTCGGGCAGTTAAGCGGCAACCGCGCCCTGCAAGTCGTTGCCTAACGACTTGCAAAACAGCTGGGCAGCTGGCGACAGCAAGGCACCTGCCTTGTGGTAAATAAAAAAATCCCTCACCAACTTCGGCGAATGCAGCTGCAAGTGTTTCAAGCCAAAACTGCCTGCCAGCTGGGTGGCATAGATGGGTACCACCGTAACGCCCATGCCCTGCCCCACCAAAGCCAGCGCCGTGGTTAAGTGATTGACCTGGGTCACTGTGCGCTGCGAGAGGTTGATACGGTTGCGCTCGAAGATCTTTTCGAGATAAAGATTGAAGTCACTGGAATAGGCAATCCAGTTCTCATCACGCAACTCGCTCCAGGCCACGGCTTCGCGGTGTGCATAGGCATGGGTATGAGCGAACACCAGCACCATCGGCACTTCGGCCAAGAAAATGCGCTGCACCTCGGCATTCACCGGGCGCTCTGGCCCAATGCCGATGTCAGCCTCACTGCGCTGAACAACATTCAAGACTTCGTCAGCAGTGCCGTCTACCAGCGTCAGACTCACACCTGGCTGCTGTTGCCCAAAACGATCCACCGCACGGGAAAACCAGGTACATGCCAGCAGCTGAGGGACAGCAATTTTCAGAGTTTCACAACGAAGGCGCTGCATGTTCTCGATGGTGTGCTCCATGTGCTGCACATCACTAAGAACACGGCGCGCATGCGCCAGCAATTCAACACCTGCTGGCGTGAGTTCCATGCGCCCTTTTTTGCGCTCGAACAAAGGCAGCTGCACCTGTTGCTCCAATTGCTGCAGCAACATGCTCACCGCTGATTGGGTCAGATGCATCTCTCGAGCAGCCAAGGTCACACTCTGGTGATGGGCAACCCAAGCAAACGCACGCAACTGACGCAAAGAAAGATTCATCACACACCGTTTCCACACCGCTGAGCGGTTAATCGCCAACATTCACAGTCAAGCAAGTTCACAGAGTTTCAGACTCTGCCCCTCCACGTCCCATTACCAGGCTCCACTTCTCAACACTTTTAGTGTTCAAGCAATTTCTGGGCACATCCTAGTGGGCACAGCAACGGTTCGTCTCGCTGCTGCCACAAGGGATTGCCCTGAGTCGGCGCACGGCCATGCGCTGCTTTGGCGCACACAGCCATGCAGCATCACGATTGTTGATGGTTGCAGCAAATTAATTCGTTTGCTTTTGCATTGCACCACCTCGAACAATGGCTGCATGAAGATTGCAGTGATTGGTTCAGGAATCGTCGGCAGCAGCACAGCTGCTTGGTTGATGCGCGATGGGCACGAGATCGTTTTTTTCGATCCATTGCCTCCCGGGCAAGCATGTTCTTTTGGCAATGCTGGATCGCTCTCACCCAGCGCTTGCCTGCCGGTGGGTATGCCAGGCATGTGGAAAAAAGTCCCTAAATGGTTGCTTGATCCACTGGGACCACTGACCGTGCGCTGGTCCTATGCGCCGCAGGTGGTGCCATGGTTGCTGCGGATGCTGCAGCACTCGTCCCCTGCTGAAGTCACCCGCATTGCCACTGCACTGCGAGGCCTACTGGCACCCATTTTTGAAAGCTACACGCCCTTGGTGGAAAAAGCGGGCGCTCAGAACCTGATTCGCCAAAGTGGCTGTCTGTATGTGTATTCCTCCAAAGACACGGCTGCACAGTGGGCATGGGGCATGCAGTTGCGCCGTTCACTGGGCGTGCAATTGCGTGACATCGAGCAAGACGAACTGGAACATTTAGAACCTGACCTCAAAGGGCGGTTTCGTTTTGGCATTCTGGCGCCTGAAAACGGCTCCACGCTGGATCCATCGCTGCTGGTCGAGGCCATTCACCGCTCTTGCCTAGAAGATGGCGCGCAGTGGGTCCATCAGCGTGCGGAAAAGCTGCATACCCACCGTGGCCGCGTACACAGCATAGAAACTACCGATGGCGGCCGACACGATGTGGATGGTGTGGTGATTGCGGCAGGCGCATGGTCTGCCCAGTTGACGCGCCAACTAGGCCTGCGCATACCCCTAGAAACCCAGCGCGGCTACCACGTCACCGTGCGCAGCACCAATTTGCAGCTGCGCCACACTGTTATGGCGTCTGAAAACAACCTCATGGTCAACCCCATGGCCATGGGCCTGCGTTTGGCGGGCACGGTGGAGTTTGCTGGATTGAAAGCACCACCCAACTATGCGCGCGCCGATGCACTGCTGCGCCAAGGACAGCAACTGTTTCCGCACCTCGATACCAGCGATGTCACGCAGTGGATGGGGCATCGCCCCTGCTTGCCCGACAGTTTGCCCGTGGTGGGCCGCGCCCCCCAGCATGAGAACGTCTGGCTGGGATTTGGCCACGGCCACATGGGCATGTGCATGGGTGCCACCACTGGCCGAGAAATTGCGCACTTGGTTGCTGGCCGCACCCCGCAAGTGGATCTCCAGCCGTTTTCTGCCACCCGCTTTGGACGCTTATGAAACGCATTGCACTGCTCACCACCGAAGGCTTTGCAGACATGCTGGAGTTGGGTCGCCAGAACCGCCCCAATCCGTATGCGCTGTGCACACCCATATCACCTTGGACGCAGCGCATCCCTGCGGGTTTGCGACTGCAAACTGCAGGCCGCATGAATGCACTGGGTGAGGAAGTCATTCCTGTGGACGTCGAGGCAGTTTTGCACCAGATCGAGGCTGTGATTGAGCACATCGACGCTTTGGCCATTTGCCTGCTGTTTGCCTGGAAAAACCCGGCACATGAACAGGTGTTGGCCCAAGCCATCCAGCAACGTTTTCCCCAGCTGGAACTGCAGTGCTCGTACTGCTTTGCCGAACTGACCACAGAGTACGAACGCTGCCTGCGCACGGTGGACAGTCTGCAACCTGAAGGCTGGCCCAGCCCCCATACAGCTACTACGCATGGGCAAGTTCCACCGCGTGTCGTGACAGATGTGGTGCTGGCCCTCGAAGACTGTGCCAACCACATGCAAGCCGTGCTGGTCGATCAGGCAGTCTCCAGCATCGCCAAGCAGGCCATGGACTGCGCAGCAGCCATTTTTTTGCCCGACGGTCGTTTGATTGCCCAAGCCCATTCGTTGCCCTTGCTGCTGGGCAGCCTCAGCCCGGCCGTGCAAGGCTTGCTGTCGGTGCACCCTGTTGCCAGCATGCAGCCCGGCGATGGCTATGTGCTCAATCATCCTTGGATGGGGGGCACCCACCTACCCGATCTGACGCTGGTGAGGCCCGTATTCCAAGCGGGCAAACTCATTGCGCTGCTGGCGTGCATCTTGCACCACCAAGACGTAGGCGGCGTGGTGCCAGGTTCCTTGCCCAGTGCCGCAACCAATGTGCACCAAGAAGGATTGCTTATCCCGCCGGTGCGGCTGTTTGCGCAGGAACAAATGCTCAGTGATATGCGACAACTGTTGCTGGCCAATTCACGCACGCCTGAAAACTTTGCAGGCGATCTGGCCGCGCAGTGGAGTGCCTTGCGTGCAGGCGAGCCGCAAGTGCAGTCGCTGCAGGCCCAATGGGGCGCAGAGTTCTTGTCACAGTGCGAAGCCCAAATTCACCAATCATCCGCACTGGCGCGCGCTGCCATTGCAGTCTTGCCTGATGGGCTTTACCACTACCGTGATGCACTGGATGGTGATGGCGTCGTCGCCGACCCCATTGCTATTGATGTCAAACTGCGCATTCAAGGCGAGCAACTGGTGATCGATTTGCGCGACTGCGCCGACCAGTCCATAGGTCCAGCCAATGCATCGCGCGGTGCGGTGCAAGCAGCCATCACCTATCTGGCACGCATGATCGAGCCGCGCTGCGGCAGTGA
>JBJEZV010000238.1:0-5122 GCA_051887595.1 Comamonas sp. | reverse complement strand
CCCAAGTTGGCACGCTTCTGGCTATGACTACAGCACAAATAATGTGTGAGAAGCCAGATGAATCCCTGTTCCTTAGATATCGAATCCATCACGCAGCAATATGGTGATTTCACAGCTTTAAACGATGTGAGCATTTCCATAGAACCCGGCGAAGTGCTTGCACTTTTAGGTCCTTCGGGCTGTGGAAAAACATCGCTGCTGCGCATTATTGCTGGCTTCAATAAGCAGACTTCGGGCAGCATCCGCATTGATGGCCGCAGCGTGGACGATTTACAGCCCAACGCGCGCAATATCGGCTTGGTTTTCCAAAACTACGCTTTGTTTCCGCACATGACCGTGGCGGAAAACGTGGCCTACGGCCTGGAAGCGCGCAAAACCCCACGCCACTTGATCAGCAAGCGCGTGCAGGAATGCCTAGAGATTGTGCAGCTACCCCATGTGCGTGACCGCTATCCTCGCCAAATGTCCGGCGGCCAGCAGCAGCGCGTGGCCCTGGCCCGCGCGATTGCCACCGAACCCCAGCTGCTCTTGCTGGACGAGCCTTTCAGCGCGCTGGACAAAAACCTGCGCCTGGATATGCAGCTGGAAATCAAGCGCCTGCAAAAACAATTGGGCATTACCGCGATTTTGGTCACGCACGACCAAGAAGAAGCCATGACTGTGGCCGACAAAATCGCCGTCATGAACCAAGGGCGTCTGGAGCAATTGGATACGCCCGTAGGTATTTATGACCGCCCGAAGAGTTTGTTCGTGAATAACTTTGTGGGCAGCTGCAACCAAATACCTGCCCATATTGCCCAAAGCAATACCAATTCGGTGCAATTAAATCTGACCGGCGATCAAAAAATTCAAATCGACACCGCCGAATATGCCGATTTACCCGTGGGTAAAGCCGTCACGCTGACTGTGCGACCAGAGCAGTTGTTGATCGCAACGGAACCCCAGCCCGGATTTATCGCAGGCCGCATGGCCATGCAAACCCCTTTGGGCGGCCACATGGTCTACCAAATCGATATCGGCAAAAACACCTGGGTGAAATCGATTCAGCCCCGTCTGCCGCACAGCCAAGCCCTGCCTGAACAAGTGTGGGTGGGCATGGACCCCTCAGCCAATCCCCGTATTTTCCCAGCGTCAACAAAGGAGTAACGCCATGAAGCGTCGTGATTTTCTGCAATTGGGCGGTGCCGCAGCCGTCACCGGTTTGGGTCTACCAGCGTGGGCTCAGTCCAGCTCCGTGACTACGGCCATTTATCCCAACACCTGGGAAGATGCTTACCGCAACGTGGTGACGCCTGCCTTGAAGGCCAAGTCCGAAGTGGAACTGCGCATGCAGTCGCTGTGGGCGGTGGACCAGATTGCCAAGGCACGTGCTTCGCGCGGTCGCCCACCGTTTGACACCTTTGTGCTGGACCCAGGCCCACGCGTGACCGGCTTGGAAGGTGGTCTGTTTGAGAAGTTTGATGGCTCCAAGCTCACCAATGCCTCCAAGTTGCAGCCCGGCATGGTGGACGAACACGGCGTCACCGTGGCCGCGCAATTCGTGGGCATTGCCTACAACCCCAAGAAGTTCCCCAAGCCACCAACCAGCTGGAAAGAACTGTTTGCCGAGCCCTATGTCTCGCGTCTGGGCCTGACAGGTTTTCAAACCACTTTTGGTACCGTGTCCATCATTGAGATGGCCAAGGCCTTTGGTGGTTCGGACTCCAACGTTGAGCCTTTCTTCACCGAACTCAAGAAGGTGCTGCCCAAGGTGGCCGTGATCGGCAACTCGGCCTCCATGCCCAGCATGTTCCAGCAAGGTCAGTGCGACATCATGTACACCAACACCCAGACCGTGAGCACGCTCAAGGCCAAGGGTGTGGACATTGAAATGGCTGTGCCTGACACCGGCTTGATCGCCTTCTTCACCACCATGCACATTGCCAAGGGCAGCAAGAATGTCGATGCCGCTTACAAGCTCATCGACGCCGTGCTGGATGCCCAGGTGCAAAAAGACCTGATGGCTGCGCCCTACAACTTTGCGCCCGTCAACAGCGATGTGTCGCTGGTCGGTGCGGACCTGCCGCTGCAGTCGCTGAGCGAGATGAGCAAGATGGTCCAGCACGACTGGAGCAAGATCAACCCGCTGCGCGCCGACTGGATCGAGCGCTTTAACCGCGAAGTGGCACGCTGATGTTGAAGTTCAAGCAACGTGTGCAAGAAGGGGCTTTGGCCATGCCCCTTTTTGTGACCTATCTCGCGTTTTTTGCTGCGCCACTGCTGCTGTTGTTCGCCGTCAGTTTTCACAACGACGTCGACCTCACCCAGTGGGGCCTGAAAACTTGGACCAAGTTCACCACCGACCCGTTTTACTGGCAAGCCACCTTCAACACGCTCAAGCTGGGTGTGATGACGGTGATCGCCACCGTGCTGTTGGGTTATCCGCTGGCCGTGGCCTATATGGGCCTGAGCGAAAAGTGGCAGCGTGTCTTGCTGTTCTTGGTGGTCATGCCGCTGCTGCTGTCAGTGGTGGTGCGCACGTTTGCTTGGATTGTGATTTTGTCGAACGACGGGGTCATCAACCAAACCCTGTTGGCCCTGGGCCTTACCGCAGCGCCTTTGCGGCTGCTACAAACCGAGCTGGGCTTGGTGATGTCGCTCACGCAGATCGAGCTGCCCATGCTGCTGCTGCCGCTGATTGCCTCGCTGTCCAAGCTCGACAAAAACCTCTTTGATGCGTCCAACATCTTGGGCGCCTCCAAGTGGCGCACGCTGTTCAAGGTGATCTTGCCCTTGAGCTTCCCCGGCCTGATTGCGGGCTGCACGCTGGTCTTTGCCAGCTCTACTACGGCCTTCATCTCGCAAACCATCATTGGCGGCAACCGCCTGGTGTATTTGCCCCTGCTGATCTGGCAGCAGTCCTCCGTGGTCTTTAACTGGCCCATGGCCGCCGTGATTTCGATTGTGTTGCTCAGCGCCGTGTTGGTGTGCCTGGCCATCTTCAACCTGCTGGGCAAGAAAAGCATGAGGTACCTCCATGTCTAGACGTGACTCGTGGACCGACATTTCCTACCTGCTGGTCATCGGCGGCATTGCCTGCCTGGCACTGCTGGTGCTGGTGACCCCCGTGGTGATCGTGCTGCTGACCTCGCTGACCGACAGCCAGACCATGAGCTTCCCGCCCAAGGGCATCTCGCTGCGCTGGTACGAGGCGCTGTTTGACAGCCAGCAGTCTTCCATGATCCATGCAGCCGCTTTCAACAGCGTCACCGTGGCCGCAATATCGGCCCTGGCTGCCGTGCTGCTGGGGGCTAGCGCCGCCATCGGCCTGCAATCGCAGCGCAACTCGGCAGTGGCCAAAGGCTTGCAGGGCTTTTTCCTCTCGCCATTGGTTTTACCCGGCATTTCGTTCGGTCTGGCCGCGCTGATGTTCTTCACGCTGGTGGGCTTTAACCCCTCCATGTCGCTCATGGTGATTGGCCACTTGGTGATGGTCGTGCCTTTTGTGCTGCGCACCACCTCCTCCAGCCTGATGCAGATGGACTACTCCTTGCTGGAGTCCTCGTCCATCCTCGGTGCCTCGCGCTGGTACGGCTTTCGCCGCGTGATGCTGCCTTTGATTACCCCCGGCATTGCCGCCGGTGCCTTTATGGCGCTGATGGCTTCCATGGACAACGTACCCGTCTCGCTGTTCCTGGCCGATGCCGACACCGACATGCTGCCCATTCGCATGTGGGGAATGATGGAGTCCACCTTGGATGTGCGCGTGGCTGCCGTCTCGGGCGTACTCATCCTCGCTGTACTGCTCATGATGCTGCTCATGGAGCGCGCCGTGGGCCTGACCAAACGTTTGCAAGGCTAATCCATGCCCACCCTCCACGCCCAACCCATTACCGCCGAAGCTTTTGCGCCCTTCGGCGCCCTGCTCGACTACCCCAGCGCTGCAGGCAAAGCCGTGCTCGCCCCCAGCCTGGACAACCTGCGCGACTACGCCCAGCCAGACCTAACGGTCAGCCACATCACCACCGTGGCCAGCACGCCGCTGACGCTGAAGTTCATGGAGCGCCACGAGTTCTCCTCCCAAACCTTCATGCCACTGAGCGATTGCCGCTATCTGGTGGTGGTGGCCCCACACGGTGAGCCCGGCAAGCCCGACATGGCGCAGGCCAAGGCCTTCATCGTTCACGGTCAGCAATCCATCACCTACCACCCCAACACCTGGCACTACAGCCTCACGCTGCTGCAGGGCCCGGCCAGCTTTGGCGTGTGGATGTGGAAGGCCAATGACGGCGGCGACGAGGAGTTTGTCGATATCGACCCCGTGGAAGTCCACGTCTAAAGCACCCCGCGGATTTTGTTTTTGACTGCAACCCTGTGAGCACCTTATGAGCTGGCAACCCCAAAGAGACTTCATCGGTTATGGCGCCAACCCACCTGACCCCAAGTGGCCCGGTGGTGCCCGTCTGGCACTGAACTTTGTGATGAACTACGAAGAAGGCTCCGAGCCCTCGATTGGCGATGGTGAGTCATTCAGCGAAACCGGCCTGACCGAAGCGCACGGCCTCAACCAAGCGGGGGCCGGCCGCGATCTGGCCGCCGAGAGCATGTTCGAATACGGCAGCCGCGTGGGCTTTTGGCGCCTGGTGCGCCTGTTTGAAGAGCGCAATCTGCCGCTGACCATCTTTGGCTGTGCCTTGGCGCTGGAACGCAACCCCGAAGCCGTCGCCAAAATCCGCGACAACGGCTACGACATCTGCAGCCACGGCTGGCGCTGGGTCAAACACTATGAACTCAGCGAAGACGAAGAGCGCGAGCACATTCGCCGCGCCGTGGTCTCCATCCAGTCCACACTGGGCGAGCGCCCACTGGGCTGGTACTGCCGCTACAGCCCCAGCGTCAACACCCGCCGTTTGGTGGTGGAAGAAGGCGGCTTTCTCTACGACTCCGACTACTACGGCGACGAGCTGCCCCACTGGCAAGTGGTGGAAGGCAAGCCACACCTCGTCATCCCCTACTCGCTGACCAATAACGACGGCAAATATGCGGGCTGGACGGGTACTTCGGACGAGTGGTTTAGCTTCCTCAAAGACTCCTTTGACATGCTCTACGCCGAAGGCGCCACCACGCCCAAGATGATGTCCGT
>JBJEZV010000237.1:0-5182 GCA_051887595.1 Comamonas sp. | reverse complement strand
GGTGGCGTGGAATTCCGCGTGGAAACCGTCGAACTGCTGGGCGCTGAGCGCCTGCTGTACGGCAAGGTGGGCAGCGAAGACGTGACCGTGCGCGTGGAAGAAGGCAAGCCCTATCCCAAGCCCGGCGAGACTGCCCGCATTTCTGCGCGCGAAGACCGCCTGCACTGGTTCAACGCCGAAACCGGCAAGCGCGTCTAACAGGTCGCGCCCACGCAGATTCATGACCTGCAACCATGGATAAACAAAGCGCCTCAGACTCGTGCTGAGGCGCTTTTTTCTTGGCCTATGCCTCTTTACCATGACTACTGAACTCAAACCCTGGCCCTACCCCCGCTGGGTGGCCCACCGCGGCGCTGGCAAGCTGGCGCCTGAAAACACCATGAGCGCATTCCGCATGGGCGCGCACTATGGCTACCGCATGTTCGAGTGCGATGCCAAGCTCTCCCAAGATGGCGTGCTGTTTTTGATGCACGACGCCGAGCTGGAGCGCACCACCAATGGCCACGGCATTGGCGGTGAGCGGAGCATGGGCGAACTGGCCCAGCTGGACGCTGGCAGCTGGCATTCGCGTGCGTTTGCAGGCGAGGCGCTGCCGACGCTAGAAGCTCTAGCCCGCTGGTGCTTGGCCAATCGCTTCTTCTTGAATGTGGAGATCAAGCCCACACCAGGCCTGGAGCTGGAAACGGGCCGTGCCTGTGGTGAGCTGATGAACCGCATCTGGCCGCAAGACATCGTGCAGCCGCTGTTCACCTCGTTCAAACCTGCATCGCTGCAAAGCGCCAAGGAAGTCGCGCCACATATTCCGCGTGGCCTGCTGGTCGACAAGTTCGCCGATGGCACGGGCGATGCCGACCTGCACATCGCTGTGGACTTGGGCTGCCAAGCCATGGTGCTCAACCACGCGCTGTGGAACAGCGAACTGGTCGCCAAGGTGCATGGCGCGGGCCTGCGCTGCAGCAGCTACACGGTCAATGACGAATGGGCGGCGCAGCGCCTGATCGACCTGGGCACCGACGCCATCATCACCGACCGTGTCGACCTGTTCAGTCCTGCGCAAACAGGCCCCACACTATAAGCATCGCAAAAGATAGCTTCGCACCTAGAACGCAAGCCATTTTCAGTATCAAAACACATTGAAATTGGCTTGAATACTTGGGCAATAGCTCACAAAAAAGCCTTCCAGTGCATGGAAGGCTTTTTTATAAAGTGCCACGGTTGCGCATCAACGCATGTGGCTGCGCACAAACTCCGCTACAGCGCGCATGACGTGCTGCAGATCGCGCTGGACCTGCTCGAAATTGGCACTGGGCTCGCGCGTGTCTTCGTTGAGGTAGATGCGCCGATTGATCTCAATTTGCATGCTGTGGCGGTGGTATTCCGGCTGACCGATGCGGCCAATCAGCGCCACGCCCTTGTACGGGTCGTTGTAAGCCACGCTGTAGCCTTGGGCCTGCAAGGTGTCGCCCACCAAACGAATGAAGGCCGGATCGCAAGTGGTGCCGTCACGGTCGCCCAGCACAAAATCGGCCAGGTGTTTGTCCGGCTGACCCAAGCGCGCATAGACGTCGCTGGGCATGGAATGGAGGTTCATGTGCCACACGCAACCAAAGCGCTCCACGCTCCAGCGAATGGCCTTGGCCAGCTCGGCATGGTAGGGGCGCCAGTAACGCTCGATACGCTGCTGCACCTCAGCCACACTGAGCTTGCGCGCATAGATGGGTGTCGACTGGCCCGACTGGTTGATTTTTTCCCAGATCAAACCCAATCCCTGCTGCGTCTTTACGCTGGGCGTGAGCGGCTCGGGCCATTCACCGTCCAGCATAGCGGGGTTGATGTCGCCTTCTTCGCGGTTGGGGTCGATGTAGGTGCGCGGAAACGTGGCTTCCAGCAATGTGGCGCCATGCTGCGGAAACGATTCCCACAGCTGCTGCACCAAGCTGTCTTCGCCCCGGCGCAGCAGCGCCAAAGGCACAGCCACACCAAAATCTGCAGGATAGGCCGTGCCGCTGTGGGGCGAATCGCACACCAGCGGTAACACCTGCCCTTGCGGCGGATGCACCAGCACAGCTGCATCCGGACGCGGCTGTAAAAACTCAGGCAGATCGTGCATCAATCAATCTTGATATTGGCGCGCTTGGCAACCGCGGTGTAGCGCTCAATGGCTGCATCGATTTGCTTGGCAAACTCTTCGGGGGTGTTGGCCATGCCTTCACCCGCGATGTCTTTTTGCTTTTGCTGGTAGCCAGGATCTTGCATGGCCTTGTGCGCAGCGGCGTTGAGCTTGTCGATGATGGCCTTGGGCGTGCCTGCAGGGGCAACCAGACCAAACCAGCCGCCGTCACCCATTTCTGGGAAGCCCAGCTCGGTATAGGTAGGCACATCCGGCAGTACCTCGGCGCGCTTCAAAGCCAGCACGGCCAACGGACGCAGCTTGCCAGCCTTGATGTTGGTCAGCGAGGACGACAGGTTGTCGGTCATCGCATTGACCTGACCACCCAGCGCATCATTGAGCGCCTGGCCTGCGCCCTTATAAGGGATGTGCAGCAGATCAATGCCTGCCAGGTTCATGAAGTTTTCAATATTGGCGTGGCCCAATGAACCTGTACCAGGCGAGGCGAAGCTGTACTTGCCGGGCTCTTTCTTGGCCAAGGCAATGAACTCTTGCATGGTCTTGGCAGGCACGCTGGGGTGCACCACAAAGACGCTGGGCACGGCCATCACGTTGGTGATGGGCGCAAAGTCTTTCTTGGCGTCATAGGGCAGCTTGCTCATGATGGCGGGATTGGCGCCGTGCGTAGACACGGTGGCCATGCCAATGGTGTAACCATCGGGTGCAGACTTGGCAATTTCAGCCGCACCAATGGAGCCACCAGCACCACCCTTGTTTTCGATCACCACGGGTTGACCCAGGATGGGACCCATCTTGTCGGCCAACAAACGGGCGACGATGTCAGTGGAACCGCCTGCACCAAATGGCACGACCAACTTGATCGGACGGCTAGGGTAGTTGTCTGCAGCAAAAGATGCAGGAGCAAACGCAGCCAAAGCAGCAGCGGCAGCCACAGTCGAGAGCAGGGTACGGCGCAGGTTCATAGGGTTCCTCCTAGGGTGGGACATCGGTATGAGAAGTACGCACACATTCTTGCGTCGAGGAACAGCAGATGAAAAGAGACAAAAAAACAAGCATCCATTACCAAAGGTAATAATTGCGCGTTTGCTTCTCTTCGCCTTACGTTGCCATGCGCTTGCAGTCGCCTTCCATCTCTGAACTCCACGCCTTTGTGCAGGCTGCGCGCTTGGGCAGCTACACCGAAGCCGCCCAGACCTTGCAAGTCACGCAAGGCGCCATCAGCCGTGCCATTGCCCGTCTGGAAGAGCACCTGGGCTTTGCCCTGTTCGAACGCCAAGGCCGCCGCAGCGTGTTGACCACGGCCGGGCGCCAATATCTGGATGCGGTGGGGCCAGCAGTGTTCACCATTGAATCTGCCACGCAGGCTATGCGCCGCAAGCGCGAAGGGCGCCATGTGCGACTGTCCATGCCGCCCACGCTGTTTAGCCATTGGTTGATCCCGCGACTGCCCGATTTCACCAGCCGCTACCCGGGGACGGTGCTGTCATTTGCGCCATACCGGCGCGACGACCCGCTGACTTCGCCGGACATCGATGCCTGGATTCGCATTGGCGCCATGCCATTTGCCGAGCACTTGCAGGCTGACTATCTGGTCGGGCGCGATCTGGTGCCCATCTGCCTGCCCCACGATGCGCTGAGCATTTGCCGCCCGCAAGACTTGCTGCGTCGCCCCTTGCTGGCCCACACCAACTATCCCGATAACTGGGCACGCTGGTTCGAAAAAATGGGGTGTGATGGTCCCTACCCCGCACCAGCAGCCGACTTCGAACTGGTGGGCATGCTGGTGCAAGCCGTGATTGCCGGCATGGGCGTGGCGGTGGTGCAGCGTTGCTTGATTGAAGATGATCTGACTGCAGGGCGCATTGCCATTCCCGTGCACCGCCCTTTTCAAATCGAGCGCGGCTACTTTCTGTGCCGACCTGCTTCGCGCCCGGCCTCGCATGCATTGGAAGACTTTCGCGACTGGCTGCTGGAGCAAGCTGCCGCGGATGTCTCACGCTGTACGCTCGCAAGCTAGTTGCGCAGTAGCTGTTTACCGCTTCCAACCCATTGACATCAGCCACTGGCAACTGGCCATGCCCAGCACCAAACAGGCATAAACACCCATGCGGCCGTCATGGCCTGAGAGCACCAAGCCCAGTGCCAAAATCAATACGCCTAGCAAAAAATTCACGCTGGCCATTTGCCACCAAGGCAGCAAATGCGTCTCTTTGCGCCAGACCCAGCGCGCGCCCACCGCCAGCAGCACGCCCAAAAAAGCCGCAGGCAGCATGAAGTTGAGCAAGTGGTTGATAAAGTCAATGGCAGACATAGAAAAGATACCGATCAAGTGTTTGACCTGGGGGACAGCACAAAACGGCAGTCAATTTTATAATTGCGGGTTATGGCAGTCTGGGCACTTGGCATCAATCACAACACGGCACCGTTAGATTTACGGGGCCGTTTTGCGTTTGCTTTGGATCACTTGGCCCCCACCTTGCAAGGCTTGCGCAGCGCATTGACCAGCGCCACGTGCCACCCCGAGGTGGAAACCGCCATCCTCTCCACGTGCAATCGCACCGAAATTTACTGCGCCGCTGAGGCCCCAGCATTGGAGCACACCCTGGGCTGGCTGGCCCAGTCGGGCGGCGTCAGCCCCGATGTGTTGCGCACGCACTCGTATTTGCTCGAAGATGGTTCGGTGGCACGCCATGCTTTCCGCGTGGCCTCTGGGCTCGATTCCATGGTGCTGGGCGAAACCCAAATCCTGGGTCAGATGAAAAACGCCGTGCGCGCCGCGGAAGAAGCCGGTGCGCTGGGCTCGACGCTGAACCAATTGTTCCAGCGCAGCTTTGCCGTTGCCAAGGAAGTGCGCTCGTCCACCGAGATTGGCGAACACTCCATCTCCATGGCGGCTGCGGCGGTACGTCTGGCGGGCCAGCTGTTTGAAGATCTTTCCAAAATCCGCATATTGTTTGTGGGCGCGGGCGAGATGATCGAACTGGCCACCACCCACTTTGCGGCCAAGCACCCTGCCCAGATCACCATCGCCAACCGCACCATGGAGCGCGG
>JBJEZV010000236.1:0-5223 GCA_051887595.1 Comamonas sp. | reverse complement strand
AGGCTGCGCCACCACATGCGCCACCACCGAGTGGGATCGGCGCTTTGGAAGTTGTTGGAAGGGCTTGTCTCGGAGTGTTTTTTCAGGGGCGAAACCATACGCTCAGTGTAGGGGATTGGCCGACGATCGGCATGCTATGACAGAGGAAGCAGCTGAGGTGTTTTGATTGTGCGGTTGCAGCAATTTTTCGTATAGTGAAAGTTGAGTGCGCAATTTGAAATTCGAAAAAAATGTGCGAAACTGCGTGTTGAAAGGTCGCCCCAAAAGGGCGTATTTGTCTCTCAAGCTGGCTGTGCCCTGACGTATAAGCTCAAGCGCAGACCTCGCTTCCATCAACGAGTGGCAGGTGCGTCCCGCATCCGAACGGTGTGTTGTTCGGCGATCACCCACTGCAGCCTCTTGACCAGGAGACAAACATGACAGCTCAGACCGACCCTCAGGCCGGCGCCAACGCCAAGCCCAGCCTCGACCCCCAAGAATCCCGCGAGTGGATGGACGCGCTGAGCGCCGTCATCGACCGCGAAGGTGCTGAATATGCGCACCAGTTGATCGAAGAAGTGCTGGAACACGCCCGCCAAAACAGCGTGGACATGCCGTTTTCCGCACAGACCGGCTATGTGAACACCATTGAGCCTTCGCAAGAAGCCAAGTGCCCCGGTAATCTGGCCATTGAAGGCCGCCTGCGCGCTTACATGCGCTGGAACGCCATGGCCATGGTTGTCAAGGCCAATCGCCACAACCCACCCGAAGGTGGTGATCTGGGCGGTCACATTGGTTCGTTTGCTTCGCTGGCCAACATGTTTGGCGCGGGCTTTAACCACTTCTGGCACGCAGAAAGCGAAAACCACGGTGGCGACTGCATCTACTTCCAAGGCCACGTCTCGCCTGGCGTCTACGCGCGTGCATACCTGGAAGGCCGCTTGACTGAAGAGCAACTGCTGAACTTCCGCCAGGAAGTGGACGGCAAGGGCCTGTCCAGCTATCCCCACCCCAAGCTGATGCCTAACTTCTGGCAGTTCCCCACAGTTTCCATGGGCTTGGGCCCACTGATGGCCATCTACCAGGCGCGCTTCCTGAAGTATTTGCACGCCCGTGGCATTGCCAACACCGAAAACCGCAAGGTCTGGGTGTTCTGCGGCGACGGTGAAATGGACGAACCCGAATCCCTGGGCGCCATCGGTTTGGCAGCTCGCGAAAACCTGGACAACCTGGTCTTCGTGATCAACTGCAACTTGCAGCGTCTGGACGGCCCTGTGCGCGGTAACGGCAAGATCATCCAAGAGCTGGAAGGTGAATTCCGCGGTTCGGGCTGGAACGTCATCAAGCTGCTGTGGGGTAAAGGTTGGGACGAGCTGCTGGCCAAGGACAAGGACGGCGTGCTCAAGAAGATCATGATGGAGTGCAACGACGGCGACTATCAGGCTTTCAAGGCCAACGATGGTGCTTACGTTCGCAAGCACTTCTTCGGCCGCGATCCTCGCGCGCTGAAGATGGTCGAGCACATGACCGACGACGAGATCTGGAATCTGCGCCGTGGTGGCCACGATGCGCAGAAGGTCTACGCCGCTTTCCACGCTGCTAACAACCACAAGGGTCAGCCCACTGTGTTGCTGGTCAAGACCGTCAAGGGCTTTGGCATGGGCAAAGTGGGTGAGGGCAAGAACACCGTTCACCAGACCAAGAAGCTCAACGACGAAGACATCAAGGCCTTCCGTGACCGCTTCAACATCCCAATTCCTGACAGCCAGATTGCCGAGCTGCCTTTCTACAAGCCAGCGGACGACACGCCCGAAATGCAGTACCTGCACGAGCGTCGCAAGGCGCTGGGTGGCTACTTGCCCCACCGCCGCGAAAAGGCTGACGAGCAGTTCACCGCACCTGCACTGGAAACCTTCAAGGCCATCTTGGAGCCCACACCTGAAGGCCGTGAAATCTCCACGACCCAGGCTTACGTGCGCTTCTTGACCCAGCTGCTGCGCGACAAGGAAATCGGTCCTCGCGTGGTGCCTATCCTGGTGGACGAAGCCCGTACCTTTGGTATGGAAGGCCTGTTCCGCCAGATCGGTATCTACAACCCCCATGGTCAGAAGTACACCCCGGTCGACAAGGACCAGGTCATGTACTACCGCGAAGACAAGGCCGGCCAGATCCTGCAAGAAGGTATCAACGAAGCCGGTGGTATGTCCTCGTGGATTGCAGCTGCGACGAGCTACAGCACGTCCAACCGCATCATGATTCCGTTCTACGTCTACTACTCCATGTTCGGTTTCCAGCGCATTGGCGATCTGGCATGGGCAGCAGGCGACATGCAAGCGCGCGGCTTCTTGCTGGGTGGCACCTCGGGCCGCACCACACTGAACGGCGAAGGTCTGCAGCACGAAGACGGTCACAGCCACATCTTGGCCAACACCATTCCTAACTGCATTTCCTACGACCCCACCTTCGCACACGAAGTGGCCGTGATCATGCAAGACGGTCTGCGCCGCATGGTGCAAAACCAAGAAAACGTTTTCTACTACATCACCTTGTTAAACGAAAACTACCCCATGCCCGGTCTGACCGAGGGCACGGAGGAGCAAATCATCAAGGGCATGTACCTGTGCAAGCCAGGCCAGAAGGTGCCCCAGTCGGGCAACCGCGTGCAACTGCTGGGCTCCGGCACCATCCTGCGCGAATCCTTCTTCGCCCAAGAGCTGCTGGAAAAAGACTGGCAAATCGCTGCCGACGTCTGGAGCTGCCCATCGTTCAATGAATTGACCCGTGACGGTCAGGACTGCGAGCGCCACAACATGCTGCACCCACTGGAAAGCGCCAAGACGCCTTTCGTGACCCAGCAGCTGCAAGGCAGCCAAGGCCCCATCATCGCGTCGACCGACTACATGAAGGCCTACGCCGAGCAAATCCGCCCCTTCATCCCCAAGGGCCGCACGTACAAGGTGCTGGGCACGGACGGTTTTGGTCGCTCGGACTTCCGCCGCAAGCTGCGCGAGCACTTCGAAGTGGATCGCCACTACATCGTGGTCGCTGCACTGAAGGCGCTGGCCGACGAAGGCAAGCTGCCCGTGACCAAGGTGGCTGAGGCCATCATCAAGTACGGCATCCAAGCCGACAAGATCAACCCCCTGTACGCCTAAGCAAGCACCGGAGACACACAAATGGCATTGACAGAAATCAAAGTCCCGGACATTGGTGACTTCGACAGCGTCGGCGTGATCGAAGTGCTGGTCAACGTGGGCGACACCATCAAGGTTGAGCAATCTTTGATCACCGTGGAGTCCGACAAGGCTTCCATGGAGATTCCTTCCAGCCACGCTGGTGTAATCAAGGAACTCAAAGTCAAGCTGGGCGACCAGATTGCGCAGGGCGGCGTGATTGCGGTGCTGGAAACCGCAGATGTGGCTTCTGCGCCTGCTGAAGCGCCTGCCGCTCCTGAAACTGCAGCTGCTGCCCCGTTTGCAGCAAGCACTTCCGATACAAAAGTATCTGAAGTCGTTGCAGATCAAGGGAAAGCTGCTCCTGAAAGCGCAGCGCCTGCCGCTGCAGCCAGCGCGATGGATATCGTCATTCCTGACATCGGCGACTTCAAGGACGTGGCCGTCATTGAAATGCTGGTCAAGGTGGGCGATACCGTCACAGCTGAGCAATCGCTGTTCACCGTTGAGTCGGACAAGGCATCGATGGAAATCCCATCGCCTGCCGCTGGCACCATCACCGCACTGACGCTCAAGATTGGCGACACCGTCAATGTGGGCGACGTGGTCGGCAGCATGAGTGTGCAAGGTGCAGCAGCACCGGCTCCTGTGGCTGCCACTCCCTCGCCCGCTTCAGCGGGAGAGGGCAGGGGTGAGGGTGCGGCGGCCCCTGTGCCAGCACCTGCGCCTGCAGCCGTCAACAGCCAGCCCTCACCCCAACCCTCTCCCGCAAGCGGGCGAGGGGGCGAAGCTGCCCACAACCCCACCGTGGCACCTTCAGGCCAGCTGCCCCACGCATCGCCTTCCGTGCGCAAGTTTGCACGTGAGCTGGGCGTGCCACTGGCAGAGGTCAAGGGTTCGGGTTCTAAGGGCCGCATCACGCAAGAAGATATCTTGTCCTTTACCAAGTCGGTGATGGCTGGTGCCGTGCAAACCTTGGCCCAGCAAGCGGCTGCGCCTGCCAAGGCTTCGGCGGGTGGCAATGTCGGTGGTCTGGAAGTGCTGGCATGGCCCAAGGTGGACTTTGCCAAGTTCGGCCCCGTGGAGCGCAAAGAGCTGTCGCGCATCAAGAAGATCTCGGGCGCCAACCTGCACCGCAACTGGGTGATGATTCCCCACGTCACCAACAACGACCTGGCCGACATCACCGAGCTGGAAGCCTTCCGCGTGCAAACCAACGCCGAGCAAGCCAAGGCCAAGAGCGATGTGAAGGTCACCATGTTGGCTTTCGTGATCAAGGCTGTGGTGGCTGCGCTGAAGAAGTTCCCAGAGTTCAACGCGTCACTCGACGGCGACACCCTGGTCTACAAGCAGTACTACAACATTGGCTTTGCGGCAGATACGCCCAACGGTCTGGTGGTGCCTGTGCTCAAAGATGCCGACAAGAAGGGCATCTTGCAGATCAGCCAAGAAATGGGTGAGCTGGCCAAGAAGGCCCGCGACGGCAAGCTGGGCGCCGCCGACATGCAAGGCGGCTGCTTCTCGATCAGCTCGCTGGGCGGCATTGGTGGTACCGACTTCACACCTATCGTGAATGCGCCTGAAGTGGCCATTTTGGGCCTGTCGCGCTCGTCCATGCAGCCCGTGTGGAACGAAGACAAAGAGAAGTTTGTGCCCCGCCTGATGCTGCCGCTGAGCCTGTCGTACGATCACCGCGTCATCGATGGCGCGGCTGCCGCACGCTTTAACGCGTTCCTGGGCCAAGTGCTGGCGGACTACCGCCGCATCCTGCTGTAAACAAAGGGCTGCATACCTATGGCAATCATCGATATCCAAGTGCCTGACATTGGCGACTTCGCCGAAGTCGGCGTGATCGAACTGCTGGTGCAGCCCGGTGACACCGTCACCGTGGACCAGTCGCTCATCACCGTTGAATCCGACAAAGCCTCGATGGAGATTCCCTCCAGCCACGCCGGTGTGGTCAAGGAAGTCAAAGTCAAGATTGGCGACAAAGTCGCCATGGGCTCTGTCATCGCATCGCTGGAAGTGGCGGAAGCTGCATTGACTCCCTCTCCTGCTTCAGCGGGAGAGG
>JBJEZV010000235.1:0-5260 GCA_051887595.1 Comamonas sp. | reverse complement strand
CACCTGCACCTGCACCTGCACCTGCACCTGCACCTGCACCTGCACCTGCACCTGCGGCTCCATTCGAGGTTCCTTCGGTGGTGCCGGTAGCTCCGCAAGCCATCAGCCATGAGCCGCCCCCTTGGGAAGATATTCCCCCAGAAGCGCTGGTCGCATCGGATACGGGCTATGCGCAGCCTGCGGTGTGGGAGGACAGCGTGCCCATGGAAGATATGGAGCCCCTGCCGGATGCAATCGCGCCCGCGCAGTCTGTGCGCTCATCGATAGCAGCGGCACAGTATGAGCCCACAGCGCTGGGGGACACATGGCATGCACTGGTGAGCCAGCTGGACGAGGCCCAGGCCATTAGCGCGCTGGTGCGTGAGTTGGCCATGCAATCGCAACTGGTGTCTCAAGAGGGCGGGCAATGGACGCTGCGTGTGCAGCGCACGTCGTTGAATCAAACCATGCCGCGCGAGCGGTTGCTCAAGGCGCTGTCTGAGATTAGCAGCTGCACCAGCTTGCATGTGGACAATGGCCCCGTCAGCGACACGCCAGCACTGCGCAACAAAGTTCAGGCCGAAGCACGCCAGCTGCAGGCAGAGACTGTGGTGATGCAAGACCCCAAAGTGCAAAATTTGCTGCAAACCTACGCGGGGGCCAGCATTGTTCCCGGAAGTATCCGGCCAATTTAAGTGTGCAGATGCTCGGGCCATGCCAAGTCATGGCACCATTGCTGCATCTGATTTTTGTGTGACGAATAAAAGGAATCCACCATGTTCAATAAAGGACAACTCGCCGGTTTGATGAAGCAAGCCCAAGCCATGCAAGACAACCTGAAGAAGGCGCAAGAAGAGCTGGGCCATGTGGAAGTCGAAGGCGAATCCGGTGCGGGTTTGGTGAAGGTTGTGATGACCTGCAAGCACGACGTCAAGCGCGTGACCATCGACCCCAGCTTGCTGGCCGAAGACAAGGACATGCTGGAAGATCTGGTGGCAGCTGCTTTTAACGCTGCGGTTCGCAAGGCCGAAGAAACATCGAACGAGAAAATGTCCAAGCTGACAGCAGGCATGCCTGGTCTGCCCGGTGGCATGAAGTTCCCTTTCTAAGCCTGAAGCTTGGGATTGCGACAGGGGAAGTACGCCCGCGTGCTTTCCCTTTTTTATTGCCGAAAGCGCCATTGCCATGTCTGATTTGCAACCTCTTGACCCATTGATCCAAGCTCTGCGACGCCTGCCCGGGGTGGGAGTGAAATCTGCGCAGCGCATGGCGTTTCATTTGATGCAGCGAGACCAAGATGGCGCGCGGGTGCTGTCTCGGGCGTTGATGGAGGCGGTGGACTCGGTGCGCCATTGCACGCGTTGCAACACGTTCACGCATGAGACCATTTGCCCCATCTGCCAAGACGCAGGCCGCGATGCTGCCCGTTTGTGCGTGGTGGAAACCCCCGCCGATCTGGCGGCGATGGAGCGCACCGGCGCCTATACCGGTTACTACTTTGTGCTGATGGGACGAATCTCGCCCATGGACGGTGTCGGGGCCAAAGACATTGGTTTGCCGCAGCTGCTGGAGCGCGCCAGCGACGGACAGGTGCAAGAGGTGATTTTGGCCACGAGCTTCACCACAGAGGGCGAGGCAACAGCCCATGCCGTCACTGAATTGATGCAGGCGCGCGGACTGCAAGTCACGCGCTTGGCACGTGGTGTGCCGGTGGGCAGTGAGCTGGAGTATGTCGATCTGGGCACCATTGCCCATGCCCTGGTCGAGCGGCGATAAAAAAGCCCTGCAGGAGCAGGGCGGTGGAGTCAATAGCGTCTGATGGGATCAGCGCTTTTTCTTGGTGGCTGTGCCACCTTTGCTTTTTTGTACCACCTTTTTGCTCGACGCTTTCTTGGTCACAGTGGTGCGGCTTTTCTTGGAGGCCGATGCCTTCTTGCCGGTTGCGCCAGCCGCACTGACTTTGACAGTCTTGTAAACATCCAGCATTTGCCCCGCACGCAACTTGGTATTGGTGCCGATGTCGTTCCAACGGGCCAAATTAGCAACCGTGACGCCGTGGCGACGTGCGACTTTCGCCATGGAATCGCCCCTGAGCACCTTAACCGGTGTGCGACGGGTGACGGTGGTGATTTCTGGCGTAAAAGAAATACGTCCATTGTCAGCAATGTGTGAGGCGACATCGCTGACATGCTGCGAAGTACGGGGCACCATCAGCGCTGATCCCGCTTTGATCATCATGCGCGGAGGAATGCGGTTAACGGCACGCAGATCAGCCTCTGACATGCCTACGCGCTGGGCAGCATTAGCAACCGTCATGGTGCTGGGCGCGACCCAGACAGTCCAGCTGGCATATTGTCCATCGTCGTAAGCAGCCAAGTTGCGCTGAAAGACTTTGGCGTTGTCCCAGGGCAGCAAAATTTGCGTCGTGCCACGCGCAAAAATGGTGGGGCGATTGAACGAGGGGTTGAGCGCGCGAAAGTCTTCAACGCGCACGTCGGCCAGCCTTGTCACCAGCTCAATATCCATGTCGCGCTTGAGATCGACCGCCTGGAAGTACGGGTGGTTCTCGATATTGGGCAGCTCGATGTTGAACTTCTCGGGATGGGCAATGATGTTCTTGACCGCCTGCAACTTGGGCACATAGTTGCGCGTTTCATTGGGCATGCTCAGATCGACATAGCTGGTGCCCATGCCTTGGCGTTCGTTGCGCTTAATGGCACGGCCCACGCTGCCTTCGCCCCAGTTATAGGCTGCCAAAGCTAAGTGCCAGTCGCCAAACATGCGGTGCAGCTTGTCTAAGTAATCCAACGCTGCGCGGGTGGAAGCCAGCACGTCGCGGCGGTCGTCACGAAACGCGTTTTGCGTCAGGTCAAAGTACGAACCCGTAGCGGGCATGAATTGCCACATGCCAGCGGCTTTGGCGCTGGAGACGGCCTGGGGATTGAACGCACTTTCAATGTAGGGCAACAGCGCCAACTCGGTGGGCATGTTGCGCTGCTCGATTTCCTCGACGATGTGGTAGAGGTATTTGCTGGAGCGCGTGGTCATACGCTCAATGTAGTCAGGGCGACTGCTGTACCACTGCTGCTGCGCATCGACCAGTTCGTGCTCTAAGTCGGGGATGGCAAAGCCTTTGCGAATACGGTCCCACAAGTCACTCTCCACTTCCAAAGTGGCTACCTTGGAGGTCGGTAATGGGGCTTTTTCTAAAGGCTTGAGTGAACCAGAGGTGCTGGTGCCGCTGGGCGAGGTCGCACAGCCGGCCAGCAATACCACGCTGAGCGTGACAACAAGGTGGCGCAGATTCATGAGAAAACGTTTTTCCATTCGCGCAGTGCGGCCAGCACACTGACGGGGTTGTGGCGATCTAATTGGGGCGCAAAGCTTTGCGCACTGGTTGCAACTTCTGTAACGTCGCAACGCAGAAAAGGGTTGATCGCGCGTTCTTGGGCCAGGGTCGAGGGCAGGGTGGGGTGCTGTTGCTGGCGCAGAGCTTCGCAATCGGCGCGGTATTGGAGCAAGTCGCTATTACTTGGTTCCACAGCCAATGCAAATTTCAAGTTGCTCATTGTGTATTCGTGAGCGCAGGCTACGCGGGTGTTGCCGGGCAAAGCCGCCAAGGCTTGCAGCGATGCATACATTTGTTCGGGCGTACCTTCAAAAATGCGCCCGCATCCGCCGGAGAACAGTGTGTCGCCGCAAAACAGCAAAGGGCTGCCGCCAGCATCGGGGCAGTACCAGGCAATATGCCCTGCCGTATGCCCAGGCACATCAATGACTTGCCATTCATGGCCCAGTACGCTCAGGCGTTCGCCGCCTTCAACGCGTACCACAGGCTCGGGCAGGCGCTCGTAAGCGGGGCCGTACACCACAGCGTCAGTGGCCTCACGCAATGCGGCGACACCGCCGACATGGTCGTTGTGGTGGTGGGTCACTAAAATGGTCTGCAGCTGCAAGCCATGCGCGGCCAGCGCTTGCAGCACGGGTTGGGCGTCGCCGGGGTCGACGACCAGGGCCTGCGTGCCGTTGTGCAGCAGCCAGATGTAATTGTCAGAAAACGCAGGCAACGGCAAAAGCTTCATGAACAAGACAAGGGATGAGCACCATCCATGGATGGCAAAAGCAAGTGGCCGCTACTTGCTCGATTGGGAGCAGCAGCGGTGCGATGAGGCGGTGGCCGATATTTTCGGCTATCACAGCCTGCAACTGGGTTTACCCATGCTGCAAGCATTGCGGCACAACCGCATGCCCCACCGCTGGGTGGCAGAGCAATGCGCAGATTTAAACCTTGAAAACGCCGCTTGCCAAGAGCCAGAACGTGTCCAGCTGTATTGCGCGCCCGAAGCATTGCCCTTTGGCGAAGCCAGTCTGGACCTGGTGGTCATGCCCCATACGCTGGAGCTGTGCAGCGATCCCCATGCTGCGCTGCGCGAAGCTGTGCGCGTGCTGGTGCCCGAAGGGCGATTGTTGGTGTTTGGCCTTAACCCCATGAGTTTATGGGGCGTGCAGCATGGCTTAGAGCGCTTGCCCTCTGGCGACCTCAACGCTTGGCGCGGCCTGCCCCAATGGCGTGTGCGCGACTGGATGCAGTTGCTGGCCATGGAGGTAGTGGCCTGCGATTTTGGCTGCCACATGCCAGCGGTAGAAACGGATGCCTGGATGGCACGCTGGCAATGGCTGGATAAATTGGGTCACACTGCTTGGCCCTTGCTGGGCGGGGCATACTGCATGCTGGCAGTTAAAAAGGTGCATGGCATGCGCCTGATGGACCCCGGTTGGCGCAAGAGCAAAGCAGCGCCAGCGCGGGCATCGGCTACCGCATGCCAGCCAGCACCGCAAAGGAAAGAAATTTGAACCACGTTGTGATTTACACGGACGGGGCCTGCAAAGGCAATCCAGGTCCGGGAGGGTGGGGCGTGCTGCTGCAAGCAGGTCTGCACACCAAGGAGTTGTTTGGCGGTGACAAAGAGACCACCAACAACCGCATGGAGCTGCAGGCCGTTATCGAGGCCTTGCGCGCCCTCAAGCGGCCCTGCGATGTGACGCTTTACTTGGACAGCGAATATGTCCGCAAGGGCATTACGGAATGGGTGCACGGCTGGAAAGCCAAGGGCTGGAAAACCGCATCCAAGCAGCCGGTGAAAAATGCCGAGCTGTGGCAGGAACTGGACCACTTGGTTGCCACTGCGGGCCATCGCATCGAGTGGCGCTGGGTCAAGGGCCACGCAGGCGACCCCGGCAATGAGCGCGCAGATGCCTTGGCCAATAAGGGCGTAGACCA
>JBJEZV010000234.1:0-5274 GCA_051887595.1 Comamonas sp. | reverse complement strand
AGAGTGAAGCCCTGACGGCGGCAACCGACAGGGCTTCGAGTGAAAAGTCCCAAACCACTAAGAAAGGAACAATCGAGATGAATTCTACAGTAGTCACCACTAACGCAGCAATCGCAACCCCTGATCTGGTCGTTGTTGATGGTCAGATCACCACAACCAGCCTGCAGATTGCTGAGCACTTCGGGAAGCGTCATAAAAATGTGATGCAGGCGATTGCTAACCTTGAGTGCTCGCCAGAATTCAACAGGCTCAATTTTCAGCCCGTTGAATATTTGGACGCCAAAGGGGAGAAGCGCCCCTGCTACCGCATCACCCGCGATGGCTTTGTTTTCTTGGCCATGGGCTTCACCGGCAAAGAGGCAGCGCAGTGGAAAGAGGCTTACATCACTGCCTTCAACAAAATGGAGGCCGAGTTGAGGGCGAAAGAAAAGCCTGCCGCTGACCCAGCCATTGACTACACCCGCATCAGCCCAGCCCAAGCGCAAGACCTGCGCGAGATCGTGAAGGCCATTGTGGATGCCAAGATTCAGGACTACCCCGGAACCTGGGCGCGCTTGCAGCGCAAGTTCCGTGTGAACAGCTACTTGCAGCTGCCTGCCGCTCGCTACGAAGAGGCGCGTCAGTACCTGATCGCCAAACTACCAAACGGTTACACAGGAGAAGTTTATGAAGAAAATATACCTGTAGAGCGCTTGCAGTCGGCGCTAAGTGCTGCAAATGCTGTAGCTATGCAGATTCAGCAAGCGGCAGTCATGGCAATGATGAAGTCCGAAGATTTGCGCCACGGTCGCTGGATGGTCAGCTTTGGCTATGACGCTGCCAGCACTCCAAGCGTGAAGCAGATTGACGGGAGCTCGTGCGTGCTGCCCATCGACAAATTCCATTTGGCAATCGAAGACAGCATTGCGATTGACCCGCAAGTCTTGATGCGGCTTGCCACCACGTGCATGAACAAGATGGCTAGCATGGCCACCCGCAACACCAAGGCTTTACCAGCCTAAATCTAACTGAGTAATGCAAACCCGCTTCGGCGGGTTTTTTATTTGCCACCCCCAAGGCCGCCTAGCGCGGCCTTTTCCTTTTGTCACGTCAGCCCACCACGGTTCGCCCTGGTGGGCTTTTTCATTGGAGCAGCACAAATGGCTACTTCCGTCGTAAATCCCCGCGTCCAGTTTTTTGCAAACAATGGCCGCCCCTTGATCGGTGGCCGCATTCACACCTACGTTGCAGGCTCCAGCACACGTGCACGCACGTACAAGGACGCTGCCAAGGCTCAGCCCAACACCAACCCCATCATCTTGGATGGCCGCGGCGAAGCACAGATCTATCTGGCCGAGGGTGTCGAATACAAGTTTGTGGTCGAGGACAGCAAAGGGGCGCTGATCTATACCCAAGAGCCGGTGTATGGGGCAATTTGGCCGAATGCTGAGCAGTGGCCCAGCGATGCCACGCTGTCATATCAGTACATGACCGAGGCAAAAGCGGCTGCTGGAGCCATTGGCCCCATCAAGTTCTACGATACTTTGGCGCAGGCGCAAGGAGATCTTGCGAATCTGACTGAAGGTGATCTCGTGGAAATTGCCCAAGACGAAGAGCATGACGGTGCACGCACGCGGCGCAGATTCTTGGAAGGCACCTTTGTGTTTGTGGCGAATCTTGATCAATTGCGAGCCGACTTAACAAAGCCATCGGGAAATGAGGTGGTAGGCGGCTTTGATTCGCTCTCAAAACTCAAAACATATACCGGTGATGCTACAGCTGCAAGCGTGTATGGAGGCGTGGGCAGCGGGGTATGGCGCCGAACAAGCGATATTCCAGCGGGTGTGCCTTCTTTGCACGATGGGATTGGGCGGGCGTGGCATCTCGATATTCCCTCGGGAGCTGCGCGATCTTTTGATGTAGCTCTTTGGGGGGGTGACACCAACGCTGCGCTTGCCGCAACAGGTAAGGCGTACATTTATGAAGATATTACTCTTGATGATGATATTGTGCTAACCAGTGATCAAGAGCTAAAAACTATAGGTAATGCAAAAATTATTCTAAACGGAAACAGAATAAGGACTGATGTTCTCTCAAGTGATGCATATTGGAGAGATACCCCCGGAAACGAGTTCAAGTTCTTTTCTTCATCATCTTTAATTGGATCATCCGCGATAGAGCTGGAAAGTTCGTCAGGATTACATGTAGGAGACACTGTATGGGTCAGAAACGGCTACTGTGATCAATGGAGGTTTTTGGGTGACACGGTGCCGCTGTCAATTGCTAAATATGAGTGGCTGCGCAAAGGTCCCTACCTCGGCGAGTTTGTGAAGATTACGGCGATTACAGGCAATACGCTTTCTGTAGAGCCTCCGCTATCGCATAATTACAACTTGACGCCATCTGTTACGGGGCTGATTCCCGGCGATGAAAATAATCGCGCGGACTACGCTGGGTATAACAAGCCATCAGTTCAAAAAATCCTCTACAAGGATATTGATGTTAATGTCTCTGTCGTGTTTGAGCCTGGAAAGCCTGGAGCCGTTCGTCTGGACTTTATTGATGGATTGAAGTGCAAGATTCACTCTACCGGGCAAAGCACTGGATTCCCTATTGAGGCAAGGTATTCTATTTGGGAAAAGGTTGAAGCTAATTCTGAGGATTTAACTGGTGGCGCGTTCGCAACGACAAGCTGCAAGGGAAATATCACAGGACGTTCTACTAGATGGCGCGGCGGAGCAGACTGCCCATATGTAGCTATGCTGCAATCCGACTGCAACATTGTTGATATCAATGCACACCATGCTACACGCACTGGTGAGCGATATGCAGCCTACGTCAATGCATGTACACGTGGCACGATGAACAACATTAACGCTGACGGATTTACCGCGCCAGTTTGCGTGTCTTTTAGTGCAGGGATTATTTCAAACAATTTGGTTGGGAAAAATTGCGACGTGGCGGCGGGTGCTTATACATCTGCGGATTGCAAAACATCCAATGTTATTTTGGATGGTTACTACCAAGTAACAGCGGCAACAACAGAATCCGATTCTGTGCTTTATCTGCGCGGGCAGAGTAAGAATGCATATGAAAGCATCAAGCGCATGAATGACCTTGGCTATGGTCAAATGTTTATCAATGTTGCCTCTGAGGGAATCAAGTTGCGAGACATTTCTGCGCCGAATACTCGCTTTGGCATCAATATTGGGACAACGGCGACAGAGCTGGCTAAGGTCAATTACAGCTTGAAGGTAGATGCAGATGGTATGGACATTCTTGGAATCTCTAGGTCATCGAGCTATTACGATGGAACTATCCAAAATGGTGTTGGATATCCTCGTGTGAGGTTTAAAGGTATTTGTCGCGGCGATTGCGCACTAGGGGGGAATTCTGCTTTTGACGAATATGACTTCCTAGTCTACGGACATGTCACGCTAGGGAATATCAGCACGCATCGACTGAAGGGTGTAATACATGGAAATTTAAATCCTGTATCAGGGCAAGAGTCGACATGTTATTTATCCGCGAAAGAGTTGCGCGTGGTCGGTGTCGTATCAGGATTTAACGCGCTGACCGCTATTATCAGCGCCCCTCCTACATGGTGGTATAGAGGGCAAGAAGTCACGGACATGACGACGTGGCGACATTACCGATATACCGGAAATAGAGGTGGCGGCGCATTAATTTCTGCTTGATCTGTTAGACAGCAAGAGCAACCTATGGGTACTTTTTATGCCAATAGAAAGGGAGTGTATGTGCAAATTGACATCCAGAATCCACGTCGGCAACGCGCTGTGGGTCACTGGGAGTAGCGGAACAATTGCGGCCAGTACGCCAATTGCAGCGGCAGCAGCAGGAGGTAAAGGCTTGATTTTTGGCCTTGGCTGGAATGAGTTGGGCATCTTAGTGGGTGCCATCGTGGGCATCGCTGGATTGGCGTTCTCGCAGTACTGGGCGTATCAGCGAGACAGGCGCGAACAGGCTTGGCACGATGCACAATTGGCGGCGCTCAAAAAAGGGTGAAGCCATGGCAAGCAAAAGAACAAGGGTCGCAATAGCGGCCCTTTCTGTTTCTGCTGCTGGGCTGCTGGCCACATTGGGTGCAGAGGGGTTTCGGGCGAGCCCTTATGTGCCAACCCAAGGCGATGTGCCGACCATTGGCTACGGCTCAACGGTCTACGAAGATGGGCGACGGGTGACGCTGGCCGATCCTCCAGTGACCAAGGAGAGGGCGCTGCAGCTGGTGCGCAACCACAAGTCCAAGGATGAAGCTATGTTTAAGGCTTCGCTCCCGGGCGTGCTGCTGCACCAGGCTGAATACGACCTGTACCTGGACTTCACCTACAACTTTGGCATTGGCAACTGGCGCTCCAGCTCCATGCACACGCACCTGTTAGCAGGGCGCTATCCGCAGGCGTGCGAGGCTTTACTGATGTGGCGAAAGCAGGCAGGGCGCGACTGCTCACAGCCGCAGAACTGGGGGCCGAAGGGCTGCAAGGGCGTCTGGCTCAGGCAGCAAGAGCGCCACAAGAAATGCATGGAGGTGCAATGAAATCCAAGCTGATTGCTGCTTTGTTGGCGGCTTGCTCGATCTTCGGTGCTGGCTACTGGCTGCGCGGCCTGCAGGTCAAAGCTGCCACGGTCGCCCAAGTGCAGGCCCAAGGCAAAGCCGACATTAAACAGGCCGAGCGCACCTCAGATGCCGTGCAAGCCCATACCCAAGCCCAAGTCAAAACGGAGATTCGCTATGTCACTGTCACGAAGGAAGTGGAAAAGCTGGTGGAGCGCCCTGTGTATCTGCAGCAGTGCATGGATGATGACGGCCTGCGCGCCCTCAATGCCCAGATCCTCGGCTTCGATACCACCAAGCCTTGATGCACCCTGCGATGACTTGAGCACGCTGCACGGCACGACAGGCGCCGATGTTTTGCCTTGGGCAACCGACACCGTGCGCAAGTATCAAATGTGCGCTGCGAAGGTCGAAGGACTGAGGCAGGCATGGCCCAAATAAGAAAACCCCCTTGGCTTCGACTGAGGCGTCTTTTTTGTTTTGTGGGTCGTCACTAACAATTACAATTTGCCCGCCCTCTGCATGATGCGGATGCCGGTTCAAGTGAAAATTGGGAGATTGAAGCAGCACAAGCTTGTCTATTGTTGTGCTGCTTTGTGGATGCCTAAGTGCGAAATCACACAGATTTCACACAGATGGGGCTAAGTGCTTGTTATTGTTTGACTGCACGCGGGTTCAATTCCCGCCAGCTCCACCACCCACCACAAGGCCACACAATGAGA
>JBJEZV010000233.1:0-5292 GCA_051887595.1 Comamonas sp. | reverse complement strand
CCGTTGGATGCTTACAGGTGTTCCGGCCAGAGCACATATCCCAGTGATCTAAACTTTGCTGCCGCAGCGGGTGTAGCGCCTCAGGGTTCCGGCCAGAGCACATATCCCAGTGATCTAAACTCGACATCCTCAAACTAGACGACGATCAGTTGTTCCGGCCAGAGCACATATCCCAGTGATCTAAACTCACAGTGCCAAAGCTGTCATTGCGCTTGTAGTTCCGGCCAGAGCACATATCCCAGTGATCTAAACTCGGCCTGTCACGCATAAGGAGTAATAAAGAGTTCCGGCCAGAGCACATATCCCAGTGATCTAAACTCCGTGGAACTTGGCGCAGAAGGCTTTTGCAGTTCCGGCCAGAGCACATATCCCAGTGATCTAAACTTGGGGAGGTGCTTGATAACTGCGGCCCACAGTTCCGGCCAGAGCACATATCCCAGTGATCTAAACTAGAAACCCAGTAAGTCTTTGAATTTCAAAAACTTACTGGGTCTTTTAGTTTTAAAAAACGACATTTCCACTAAAACAAAGCGAACTGATCTGGCGGTTTAGGGCTGGGTTGGCGGCTGCGCCCTTGGTAGGAAATGGTGCGCGCATATTGCTTGTCAGTAATTTGCAAAATGTGCACTTTGCCGCCTGCAGGCAGGCCCGCAGCCACTTGTTTGCACAAGGTTTCCACCTGTGTGCTGCTGGTGCAAAAGCGCAAATACACGCTCAATTGGCTGCGCTGAAAGCCCAAATCCAGCAGCCAATGGCGAAAGGCATTGGCTGCATGGCGCTCCTGCTTGGTGACTACGGGCAAATCAAACATGACCAGCATCCACATGAGTCGATACCCCGATAACATTTATTCCTCCTGCGCCTCCAGTGCAGCAGATAAAGGCTGTGCAGGCAGGATGGGCTGCAGCAAGTCCTTACGCTCTTTGAGCAACACCTGCGCCAGTGATACCGCTTGCTTGTGCATGCACACTTGTACCGGCGTTCTGCCCTGCTCGGTGGGTAAATCGGCATACAAGACATGCACCAGTTGGCGCTTGATAGCGGGGGTGAGTTCTATGTCTATGCTTGCTGCGCTACACGCCTTGCACAGATTCCACACCTGCCAGTCCACCAGTGGCCGATAGGGCTCCATCAAATCATCGACCAAACGCATGGGGTTGCCATCATGGCTGTGGTGCAAGCCAATGCTAGGGTGCAAGCCTGCGGCTACGACCGCCCTGGCCATGGCAGAGCGCGCAATGGTGTAGCCATAGTTGAGCAAGGCATTGGTGCCGGCCAAACTGCGGTCACGCCGAAAATCAGGGCCAAACAATAAGGACCAATACCTGCGGGCGCCCTGCGCCTCTAGGTTGTCAGGGTCGCCGCTACGCACCTTGGCGACCAACGCAGCCAAAGGTGCTGTTGGCAGACCTGCCCATTCCAACACTGCCGCTTGGTTGTGCAACTTGGCTTTCACAATGCTGGCCCACAGCCGCTTGGCCATGGGCAGGCTGCTGGTGATTTGTGCTTCGATGCGCTGGGCCTGCACATGGTGACCGTCTAGCGTCAGCAACATGCCCACGGCGTTGTGATTGGGCCCACACAGCACAAAAGGCACACCGCGTTCGGCCAGCGCCACCAGCAGGTTATTGGTGTAAGTCAACCCATGGGCATGGGCGATCACAGCGGCAATATCGTCCAGCGGCACCATGCCCAAGATGGCGCGCTCGCCTTGGATGTCACGCACCATCAGCGAGCCACGCTCGACATAGAGGTGGCGGCGATCATCAGCAATTTCGACAATGCGACCCAGCACAATCGACCTCTACAAAGATGAGATGCTTTGTAAATCCCCTATCGGTGAAACACTCATAGCCCTCGCTTGGGCCTTTTGCAAAGAACCTGCTGATTTATTGACATAGCGGACCTCTTTGGCTCGCGCACGGGCATCAAAGTTCGCTTCCTGAATGGGAGACATCAAAATTTCCCCTGAGGTTTTAATTTGGCTAATGCGCAAGGTCATCCAGCGCTCCTCGTGGAAGATACGCACCACATCGCCTTTATTAAGTCGCATCACCAAGCGCTGCCCTGTTTGGCTGCGATGCGGGTGGCGCAATTGTTTTAGCCTATTGCCCCAGCCATATTTAGCTGCAGTTTTGCGCGCAATTTGGTAGGCATCAAAGGTGCTCACTACATGACCTTGCCACTTACCTTTGTCATCGGCCGTGATTTCTATACAGTAATTGCTGCCGCCGATGTAACCCTTGTAGGGTAGAGGTTTGCCCGCAGCATCTGTGCCATGGCGCTGTGCTTGCTGGGGTGCTGCGATGCGAATCACATTGCTCACCGTGCGACCTGCACTGCCATCTGCTTGGCGGCGCTGTTTAATGCTACCGTCCTTGGCAATGCCGTAGGCAGTGTCCTCCATCAGCGCTGCTTCATAGCTGTGATCCGGCCTGTGACTGACCCAAATATGCTGCACGGCACGCTGCACATGGTCGCGGTATGTGGGCCACGGCAGTGGCATGTTTTGCAGCAAGCGCGCCAATCCTTGTTCACGCGCTTGGGCACTGGCCTGTGAAATACGCTGCAGCATTCCTTGATCGGTCACACCAATCACGCAAGCGTCCACGGCATGGTGGCGGTGGTCATTGCGGTTTTTAATGCCGTCTAGCCCCAATACAGAATTCAGCCCAAAGCGTTCGCGCAACAAGGCGGTCATTTGCCCTGGTATAGCGCGTGTAGCTGTTCCCGGGCACACCAAGCGCAGGTATTGCACTGCAATACGCGATAGGTAACGGGTGTCATTCAGTGCACGTGCTAAAAAACCTTGATCTTCACCTTGCCAGCGCTGCAAGCCATCGGCCGCGAACCGGTAGCGTTTGCGTGCAGGCATGGCTTGGGCGCGGGCTTGTATGTCTGCATAGGCCCAACCTTGGGCGGCAAAGTCCTCACGCGCCTGCCAAGGTGTGCGGTTGCCTTTGACCCGATTGGCGCGGCGCATGGACACGGTGCGGTTGTTCATGCTGTCGTCCAAGGTTTGGGAGAAGGGCAAGATGTGTTCAATCTCTACCTCATCACTGAGCAGCATCTGAGCACTGAGGCGCACACCGCTGTAGGGGCACAAGCGTGCGAGCGCGTCTTGAGGGTTGAGTTCTTCCCACAAGCGCCATTTTTGAATATCCATAGTGCGCACGCGATCAGGTGCCGTGTTCAGCACCTCAGCAATGGCTTGGCGTATGTGTGCATTGCGTTTTTGGTTGTCGGCCTGCTCGCGCTGCGCCTGCAGCTTTTGTTCACGGCTTTGCTTCAAATCGCGGGCCAACTCAATCACGACCTCTTGGGGCAAGCCATAGCGGCGAATCAGTGCATTGACCACCACCCGCACCTGGTTCAGGCCAATGTGTACTGTGGGGTTGGCAATTTTTCCAAAGCGTTTTTCTTCGGAATCCTGCGGGTTGCCGCTACCAAACGAGACAAACCGCTGCAAGGCTCGGCCGTAGTAAGGCAGTTGTTTGAAGGCGAAAAGCTGGGTAATTTCCCCGGTGCTGGGGTCGGTGCGTTCGCCCAGTGGCACCACTTCATCATCCTCGAAAGGGAAGTCAAAACCTAAGTCACTGTGGCTGCCCAAGCCCGCAGCTGCAACCGCTTTGTCATAGGTCACCACGGCTTGCTGCAACTGCGGCAAGATGGCATCAATGGCTTGGCGGCTCAGGCAGCCATAGCCTTCAGGCAACTTGGCATTGGCCACGAATTGTGCGGTGGCTTCATCCATGTTCAATTCGCGCTGCAGCCATGTCAGCAATTCATCTTCGCTTTCCTGCGTCATGAGTTGCAGCACGACGGCTTCTTGCATGGCCTCAGACAGCGCCCACCACTTGGCACCCAGCAGGTTTTTCTTGCCGAGCACGGCACTGGTGGCATTGCCTTTGAGTTCGCTGCGTTTGTCGTCTTCTAAGTTGAATTGGGTGCTACTGGGCAGCCCTAAAGTTTTCACCATACTTTTGAACGTGACCTTGCCGTTACGCTCGAGCAAGTCCACCACGGCATTGCGCTGCTCTAGCGTCAAGGCTTGCTCGCTCAGACCATCTTGCAAAATGCGTAAGTTGTTGACTTCTTGGTAGATGCGAAAGCGCTGCATGCTGGGCAGTGCCAGCAAGGCGCGCTCTTGGTTAGGGAAGAAGGTGCAGCGCCCGGGCTGAATGGGCTTGAGTGGGCGCTGAAACAGCAGGGTGTGGCGCAATGCTTCATACGCTGCCTGTGTGAACACGCTTGGATTTTTCTGCGCTTGGACTTGCCACAGAGTGTCGAACTCTTGCGCCACCATGGCACGGTCAATGTAGAGGTCGTAGCTTTTCTCAATGCGGTTCTTCCCCGTCTCGGTCGCCACCTTGGCTTCGCGGTATCTGGCACGCACACCCTGCCCTTTAATACCCCCCACATCTTCTTGCATGCGCTGCTTCCAAAACCATTCACCCACGGTGCGCATGCCTGTGGCTTGCATGTGGCTGCGCAGGCCGCTGATGGCTTGTTTGAGTGCCCCGCTGTCATCGGCATTGCGATCGGTTTTGCGATTGCTTTGAAAACCTCGGCGTTGGTTGAGATGAAACAACGCACGACCAAATTCAGCAGGGGTAAGTGCCTCATCCAAGCCTTTGGCGCGCAACTCATAAGGGTTCAAGCGCTCCAGCTGTTTGCGCTCTTTTTCATCGGCGGGAAAAAAACCAAATTTCACCAAACGGTTGAGCATTTGTGCCTTGCGCTGCAGCAGTCGGTCTCTGCGCCTGCGCATGGCACGGGCTTGGCGACGTACCACAGCCAAAGAACTGCCATCCTTGGCATTACGCCCATCACTGAAAATACGCACGCCTGCACGAATGATGGCAGTGGGCTCTTTGGCTTCGTTTAATCGAAACACCGCCCAGCCCAAAGATGTGCTACCAAGGTCTAAGGCCAATCGGTAGTTGGTTTTTTTCTGCATGTCGGTCCCCTCTAAAAATGATTGGATTTTTTAACCGATATGCATACAATTCGAAACACCTATTTCACTGGGATATGTGCTCTGGACGCTAACAAGTATCTTCAGATGCACCAAATGGAAGGCCTCGCATGCGAGGCCTTCGTCTTTTTCTAGACATGAAAAAGCCCCGGCATGCAAGGCATGACAGGGCTTGGCAAAACAGAGCTTCGAGCTTTACGCGCGTCGACCTGCCTTGAACAGGATCATCACCAACACCAGCGCAAACGCGACAAACCAGATAAACGACCAGTTGGCGATGGTTCCGCCTAGGAACGTCCAATCCACGGCCGTGC
>JBJEZV010000232.1:0-5298 GCA_051887595.1 Comamonas sp. | reverse complement strand
ATTGGCGTGGACATGACCCATGTTCCCTATCGCAGCAGTCCTCTGCAAATTACAGACATGCTGGGCGGTACCTCTCCCTTCGGTTTTGTGCAAATTGCTACCAGCAGCCCACACATCAAGGCGGAAAAACTCAAAGCATATGCCACGACAGGACCTACTCGTGCTCCAGAGCTTCCAGACATACCCACAGTCAAAGAACTGGGTCTGCCCGAGTTGGAAACAACGGTCTGGTTTGGCCTAGCAGCTCCCAAAAACTTACCTCAAGATATCCGTCAAAAGCTGGAGCAAGTACACGAGCAGATCCTGCAGCAAGACTCCTTTAAACAACGCATGCAAACGGCACTACTAAATCCAACACCTGGCATGTGCGGAGAAGCGTTCGTGAAAAAGATGAACCACGAGCTACAGCGTTGGCAAGGGGTCGTTAAAAAGACAGGTTTTGTCGCTGATTGAGCCTGCAGCTCCACCGCTGACTGGCCGCCAAATACGCATTGGACTACACGTCAGGCGCTGCGCCATTTCTAGACTGTGAGATCATTTTTCAACCTTCGTCTGGAGATGGCATGCCACAAGCACGTATCGCTGAGAAAGATCTGCTGAACGCCGATGAAATGGCGCTCTTCAATTTAAGTCAGGACGCCGCCGCATTGGGCACTTTGTCGGCTGCGCAGTTGCGCGACAAGATTGCGCGCAGTCGTAATCTGCGCGACCGTGCACGTACGCTTTACCGCAAGCAAACCGGGCGCATTCAAGCCGTTACAGGCACCAAGCGTGGATTCAGTGGCATGGCCAACGAACGTTCACGCCAAAAAGCCGAGGTCTTGCATGCAGTGGTTGAGCGACTTACGCAAGCACGCGATAGCTGATAAAAAAACGCTGTAGTCCCAGCCGAAACTGGGTGCTACAGCGTCTATGAAGTAATTATTGGCCTGAAGCAATCAGGCCATTTTGCTTTACTCAGTCTTGATATTGGCTTGCTCGATGATCTTGGCGTAACGCTTGACTTCTTCTTGAATGTAAGACGTGAAGTCTTTGGAATTCTTGTACTCTGCGTCAAAGCCCAGCGCTGTCAACTTGTCAACATACGTCTTGGATTCGACTACCTTGCGTGTGGCGTTATCCAATTTTTGCAAGATAGGCGCTGGCAGATTGGCCGGCGCCCAGACGCCATACCAAGAATAAAACTCAAAGTCCTTGACGCCTTGCTCGATCATGGTGGGCACCTCTGGCAGCACATGGCTGCGCTGCTTGCCCGTTACTGCCAAAGCCTTGAGCTTGCCGGCTTTCACGAATGGAGACGACGAGAGCATCGGGTCCATGATGCCAGTGACCTGACCGCCCACCACATCAGTCAAAGCCGGAGCTGCGCCTTTGTACAACACGATCGGCTGATCGCCCATGCCATTGTTGGCCAAGAAGGACGCCATGGCCAGGTGACCAGCCGAGCCATAGCCGCTGGTCACAAAGGTGTACTTGTTGGGGTTTTGCTTGAGCAATTGCACCAGCTCACTGGGTGTGTTCGCTGGCACACTGGGGTGCACGCTAAAAATCAAAGCGCCCTTGGCCACTTCGCTGATGGCGGTGAAGTCTTTGACTGCATCGAACTTGATGGTGTCTTTGTAGAGCAGCGGATTGATGTTGTGGATGTTGGCATTGAAATACAAGGTGTAGCCATCTGCTGGCTGGCGCGCCACTTGGGCGGCGCCGATCATGCCGGATGCACCGGGCTTGTTTTCGACCACCACGCTCTGGCCGAGTTCTTGGCCAATCAACTCTGCATACATACGTGCAACGCCATCAACTGCACCACCAGGCGCATGGGGCACGATCATGGTGATAGTTTTGCTGGGGTAAGCAGCTTCGTCATTGGCATAAGAAGGCAGGCTTACGCCCAGCCCCACTGCAGCGGTGGCTACTGTCAGTACAGTGCGCTGCAGGAAAGCGCGACGGTTGTTCGTTTGCATCTCAAACTCCTTGAAAAATTCAGGCACTAAGGCCTTGCGCTTCATCACGCACAAAATCAGGTAACACAAAGGGCTGGGGCTTCAACATGGCATCGGTACTCACGGCTTCGGTGCAACATCGCACCTGCACCAGCGCCGACATGGCAGCAGGACCTTGCGCCAAGCGTGAGGTGCCAGCATCCCGCGTCAGGACATTGGGATTGCCGTGCCTATCAATGCACTGCCCCTCTTTAAACACGGGGTCAAACCAAGCCCCGGTAGGCAACACCACGACACCGCGCATGACCCCTGCGTGCACCTCTGCAGAGGCCAGACAGCGTCCACGCGCGTTAAAAATTTCCACCACATCGCCGGTAGCAATCCCGCGCTGCCGTGCATCTTCTGGATGCAACTGCACACGCTGGCGACCATCTACCTTGCGCTGCGCGGATGTTTCGCCTGCATCCAGTTGAGAATGCAATTTGTCTGCCGGTTGCGGAGAGACAAGGTGCAAAGGATAGAGGCCGTTGCGTGCGGTCTCCGCACCCAGCCATTCCTGCGGAGGCAGCCAGGTGGGATGTGCTGGGCAATCGGCATAGCCAAAGCTTGCTATGCGCTGGGAATACAGTTCAATCTTTCCTGAGGGTGTCTGCAGCGGATGCGCTTGAGGGTCTTGGCGAAATTTCTCGAACAGCACAAACGCTTGCTCGCTGCGCGGCAACTGCAGCCAACCACGTTCCCAAAAAGCATCGAAGCGCTCACCTACGAAACCTTTGAGCTGCCATTTGTGGAGCATGTCCTCGTAAATACGCTGCAGCCACTGCATCTCGCTCAAATTGCCGTGGAATGCTGCGCCATGCCCTGCGCGCTCAGCCAGCTCGCTGTAGATATCAAAATCATTGCGTGCCAAGCCTTGGGGCGGCAGGGCTTGGTGCATGGCAAACACGAAGTCATCGCGTGAGGAGCCGCCAATATCGTTGCGCTCTAGCGTCGTCGTCGCAGGCAACACAATGTCTGCACGTCGCGCAGTGGGCGTCCACCATGCGTCGTGCACCACGATGGTTTCCGGACGACTCCATGCCTGCAGCAAGCGCCCCAAATCCTGGTGGTGGTGAAAAGGATTACCCCCTGCCCAATACACCAGCTTGGTATCTGGATAGTGGCCTGTTTCACCATTGCATTCGTACGCTTGGCCGGGATGCAAAAGCATGTCTGCAATGCGCGCCACAGGAATGGACAACTTGGCAGGATTAGCACCTGCCGATTGTTCTGGCGATGCCAAATCCTGTCTGGGCTGTGCCACACCGTTCATGGAACCATGACCGAATGCAAAGCCCGCACCGGGTTTTCCAATGCCACCCAATGCGGCAGCCAGTGCAATTGCCGCCCAGTAGGGTTGCTCACCATGCTCTGCCCGCTGCAGTGACCAAGTGCAGTTCACCAGGGTAGTACAGCTTCTCGCTTGGCGCGCCAGCTGTACGATCTGCTCAGCCTCAATGCCGCAAATGTCTGCAGCCCACTGCGCAGATTTCGCAATGCCATCGCTGTGGCCCAGCACATAGGCTTGCAGTGGTTCCCAACCTTCGCAGTAGCGCTGCAAAAACTCTCGATCCTCGGCTTGATCCAACAGTAGGGTGTGGAGCATGGCCAGCATCAGCGCTGTGTCGGTATTGGGGTGAATCGGCAACCAACGGGCATTGATTTCGGCAGGGAGATCATCCTGGGCAGGACTGATGCAGACGACTTGCATGCCCGCCTTGCTGGCACGCTGCAGCCAAGATGCTGTGTCGTGGCGACCAGCTCCGCCCGAAGTGATTTGTGTATTGCGCAGCGGATACCCACCAAAACACAGCAACAACTGCGTATGGTCGACCACACTATTCCAATCCGTTACTCGCCCTGTCACAGGGCTATAGGTGCCTATGACGTGTGGCAACAGCGTCTGCGCAGCACCCCAGCTGTAGTTGCCGCTTTGGCTGACGCAGCCGCCACCCGAAAACAGGAACTTATGGGTCAGCGTGCGTGCGTGGTGCAGGCGTCCAGCCGATGACCAACCGTAGGAGCCGCCGAAAATTCCCGACGAACCATGGGATGTACGTACCCGGGCGATTTCCTCAGCCACCAGACCCAGTGCGCGATCCCAGCTCACTTCCACAAAACTGTCGTGGCCCCGATGGGTGCCATCGCTGTGGCCACGATCGCGCAACCATCCGGCACGTATGGCAGGCTTTTGAATGCGCAGCGGGGAGTGCACCATGCCCGGCATGGACTGCAAAATTGCGGATGGCGCAGCATCGAATGCAAAAGGCTCGCAAGCCTGCAAACGGCCATCTTGGACGACAGCAGTAAATGCGCCCCAATGGGACAAAGAGGGAAATCGTTGGGCTAAAGACATGTGGCAGTTCCGATCCAACAAACCCTGCACTTAGAACGTGCCGGGGTAGCCGCCCCCGTCGATCAAAATGCTCTGCCCTGTCACAAAACCGGTGTGCACAGATGCCAGATAAGCACACATGGCACCCACTTCTTCAGGACGCCCATAACGACCCGCAGGATTGCTGCGTGCGCGCTCTTCCCACAGCTGCTCATAGCTCTTGCCCGTCATCTCCAGCATGCCGCGAATGTGTTGGCGCTGGGCATCGGTGTCGAACACACCAGGCAAGATGTTGTTGATGGTCACGTTGTTTGCCACGGTCTGGCGAGCCAACCCAGCCACAAAGCCCACGAGCCCGGAACGTGCGCCATTCGACAGCCCCATTTCCAGCTGCGGCGTTTTGACGCTGCGCGAGACAATGTTAATGATGCGACCAAACTTGCGCTGCACCATGCCATCGACACAGCGGCGCATCATGTCGATCGGGCCGACCATCATGCTGTCAAGTGCGGCGTGCCAGACTTCAGGCGTCCAATCGCGGAAATCACCGGGCTTTGGCCCATCGGCGTTGAGCAACACAATGTCCGGATCAGGCAGCGCTGCCAGCGCTGCATCGCGGCCTTCAGCGCGGGTCAAATCGGCCACCACATAGTTCACAGTATTGCCAGTGCGCTGCGAAATTTCAGCCGCAGCCGCTTGCAAATTGCCTTCGTTGCGTGCGGCGATGGTGACGAGCGCGCCTTCTTGGCTTAACTGCAGCGCACAGGCCTTGCCCATGCCACGGCTGCCGCCAAATACCAGTGCTTTTTTTCCGTGAAGACCTAAATCCATGGCTGTGTGATGTCCGTTGTCTGAGTCAAAGGGCCGTGCATGTAGAGCGCCTGCCCGATAGGCAGGCGCATGCGGCGATTTACGCGGCTTTCAGTGCGGGCGAAGACCAGCCGTACTTCTTGTCCAGCTCCAGCTCCTTCACGATGCGCA
>JBJEZV010000231.1:0-5320 GCA_051887595.1 Comamonas sp. | reverse complement strand
GCCATGTGCAAGCTGACTTCCAGTTCTTGGGCAATCATGTACGAACTCCTTTGTGCTTGCGGTTTATGAAACTGTAGGCATAGGTGGCGGCGAATTCCATTTATTCAATAGGTTCGCTGACCGCTTGCAGCGGGTGACCCGCTTGCTGCGCGGCTTGAAGAACTTGTTCGACCTTGGTCGCTGCAATGTCACGCGAGTAAACACCGCAAACGCCACGTCCATCGAGATGAATTTGCAACATGATTTGCGTGGCTTGCTCCCTGTCTTTTCCAAAGAACTCTTGTAACACGACGATGACGAATTCCATCGGAGTGAAGTCGTCATTGAGCATGACCACTTGGTACATCGGTGGTGGCGCAATTTTTTGTGTGCGCCGTTCCAGCACCACGGCATCGCCCCCGTCCTCGTTCGGAGAATGGATGGGCTTTACGGTGGGGTGCGGAGGTTGTTGGGTAGCCATGAATTTCATTCTAGCGATCTGCCCGGGATCATTTTTCATACAGTCAGATGGGCTCGGATAGGAGGGTTTCAAGCGATATCGTGTAGGACGTGTCGTGTCGGCCGATCAGAGTGCGCCGCCCGTGCATCAAGCGCTGCGCCACACAATCTGGCAGCTGGCATTGCCAGCCTCGGCTTTCCACGCAGCCAGCGCTGCATCGCTGGGATAGAACTTGTGCTGCTCGCCCATGTCAATTTCAGCCACAGCTGCAGCTTCGGCCGATTCACAACGCACCCCTAAACGAATGCGCAAACCGCGTCGCAAATCACCATCTTCGGAGGACTCGATTTGCGCCGGAAACTCGCGCAACATGCGCTGCACATCGGGCATGCGATGACTGGCATCAACCTGCAAATAGCGTGCAAAGCGGCAACGCGCATCGGCCAAACTAAAGACGTTTTGCACCTTCACGCGCAAACCGCCGCTGAAGTGGTCGTGCTGCACACGGCCACTGAAGATGACAAACTCATCGTCTTTCAACAAATCGGCATGGGCGTTGAGCGTGGCTTCGTCAACTGAGGCTTCGAGCACGGTGCTTTTATCGTCGATCTTGAACAGGCACAGCTTGCCGCGCTGGCCATTGATAACGCGCAGGTCGCTGACGATGCCTGCCAGCAGTTGGGGCTCACGGCTGTCGCTGAGCTCGCTCAGAGGTGTGCGTATGAAGTTGCGCACCTCGTGCTCCACCTCATCAAACAAGTGGCCCGACAGATAAAAACCAATCGCCAGCTTTTCTTGGGTTAAGCGCTCTTTCACACCCCAAGGCAAGACATCTGCCAAGGCAGGTTCTTGTGAACTGGAGCCCTGGGCATCATCGCCCATCATGTCGAACAAGCCGCCTTGGTTGGCGTTGGCCAACTGGGCATTGCCATATTCAAACGCGGTCTCAACCGATGCCACCAGCGCCGCCCGATCCAGGTGGATGCTGTCAAACGCACCAGCCTTGATCAAGGCTTCCAGCGTGCGTTTGTTGAGTTTGCTGCGGTCTACGCGCGTGCAGAAATCAAACAGGCTCTTGAACGGGCCTTTGACATGCCCATCGGGCCCAACGCCCTGCCCTTCACGGGCAGCGATGATGGCTTCAATCGCTTGCTGGCCCGTACCTTTGATGGCGCCTAAACCGTAGCGAATCACCTTGTCAGTCACGGGCTCAAAACGGTACACGCCACGATTGACGTCAGGCATTTCAAAGCTCATGCCCATCTTCAGCGCGTCTTCGTACAGCACCTTGAGCTTGTCGGTGTTGTCCATTTCCACGGTCATATTCCCGCAGAAGAACTCGGCCGTGTAATGCACCTTCAGCCAAGCCGTGTGATAAGCCAGCAATGAATAAGCTGCCGCATGCGACTTGTTAAAGCCGTAGCCCGCAAACTTTTCCATCAAGTCAAAGACTTCGCCGGCTTTTTGCTCATCAATGCCTTGCTTAGCCGCACCTTCACAGAAAATGGCGCGGTGCTTGACCATCTCCTCGACTTTCTTCTTGCCCATGGCACGACGCAGCAAGTCAGCGCCGCCCAGTGAATAGCCGCCCAGCACCTGCGCGGTCTGCATCACCTGCTCTTGGTAGACCATGATGCCGTAGGTCTCTGAGAGCACCTTCTCCACCAGCGGGTGCGGGTACTCGATTTCCTCGCGCCCGTGCTTACGCGCCACGAATGAAGGAATCAGGTCCATAGGCCCCGGACGGTACAAGGCATTCAATGCAATCAAGTCCTCCAGCCGCGACGGCTTGGCATCACGCAACATGCCCTGCATGCCGCGCGATTCAAACTGGAACACCGCTTCGGTCTTGCCTTCTTGGAAGAGCTTGTACGTGGGGTAGTCGTCCAACGGAATCTCTTCAAAGCGGAAGTTCTCCTGGCCCTTGTGCCGCTTCATGATGAATTCGCGCGCGATTTCCAGGATGGTCAACGTGGCCAGTCCCAAAAAGTCGAACTTCACCAGACCGATCTGCTCCACGTCGTCCTTGTCGAACATGGCTACGGCCGAGTCACTGCCGGGCTGCTGGTACAGCGGACAAAAATCGGTCAACTTGCCCGGTGCAATCACCACACCACCGGCGTGCATACCAATGTTGCGCGTCATACCTTCGAGCTTTTGGGCCAGCTCGATCAGGTTCTTAACGTCTTCTTCCTGCTCAATGCGCTGGGCCAGAATCGGCTCTGCCTCAATCGCATAGGTGTACTTGTCGCCCTCTTTCTTGGGGTTGGGCGGGTACTTCAGCGTCACATGCAAGCCCGGCTTGTTCGGAATGAGCTTGGAAATACCGTCACAAAAGTTGTAGCTCAAATCCAGCGCACGGCCCACGTCACGAATGACCGCACGAGCAGCCATGGTGCCAAATGTGGCGATCTGGCTGACCGCATTGCGTCCGTACCGGTCTTTCACGTAATCGATCACGCGGTCGCGATTGGCCTGGCAGAAGTCCACGTCAAAGTCAGGCATGGACACGCGCTCTGGGTTCAAGAAACGCTCAAACAGCAAGTTGTAGTGGATGGGGTCCAGATCGGTAATCTTCAAGACATAGGCCACCAAAGAACCTGCACCCGAGCCACGGCCTGGCCCCACTGGGCAGCCATTGTTTTTGGCCCAGTTGATAAAGTCCGCCACGATCAAGAAGTAGCCCGGGAACCCCATCTTCAAGATGATGCCCAGCTCAAACTCCAAGCGCTCCACATATTCGGGGCGCTTGGCATCGCGCACGGCCACATCCGGAAACAGCAGCTGCAAACGCTCTTCCAGCCCCTCAAAAGAGGCATGACGAAAGTATTCTTCGATGGACATCCCGCCAGGCGTGGGGAAGTCAGGCAGAAAATACGTTCCCAGCAGCAAGGTGGTGCTGCAGCGGCGCGCAATTTCTACCGAGTTTTCGATGGCCGATGGCACATCTGCAAACAGCGCCTTCATTTCTTGCGCTGTTTTGAAATATTGCTCGCGCGTAAAACGCTTCACACGCTTGGGATTGCCCAGCGTTTCGCCCTCGGCGATACAGACACGCGCTTCGTGCGACTCAAAATCTGCGGGCTTGTAAAACTGAATGGGGTGCGTAGCTACCACAGGCAAATTCAACCGCGCTGCCAACTGCACGGTTTGCGCCACCAGCTTGTCGTCTTCTGGACGACCTGCGCGCTGCAGCTCCAGGTAAAAGCGGTGCGGAAACATGGTGGCCATGTGCAGCGCCACATCGGCGGCCGCTTGTTGGTCCCCGCGCAGCAAGGCCTGACCGACAGGACCTGCATTGGCACCAGAGAGCAAGATCAGGCCTTCGCCCAACTCTTGCAGCCAATCCCATTGGAAAAATGGCTGCGCCACCACCTTAGAGACATTGCCGGTCCAGCCGCGCGCCAAAATTTCTGACAAGTTATGGTAGCCCTGCTGGCTTTGCACCAACACCAGCACGCGGCTTTGTGGGCCGCCTTGCAGCCCTTCCATATTCAGCTCTGCGCCCAAAATGGGCTTGACGCCCTTGCCACGCCCAGCTTTATAGAACTTCAACCCACCAAACATATTGTTAAGGTCGGTAATGGCCAAGGCAGGCTGGCCATCAGTGGCGGCAGCATTGATCACATCGTTGATACGGCAGGTGCCATCAATGACGGAAAACTCGGTGTGCAAGCGCAGGTGAACAAACATCCGCCCATTGTAGGAAGTGCCGGGCACCCGCGCCCTGAGATTTACGCATGTCCGTGGTCACATGAGGCTGCAAAGGCCTTGCGATGGCACAGATTTAGCCCTATACAATGCAGTACGCCTTGCTGATGGTCGACGTTGTGGAAACCATCTTTCTCTAGAACTTATGACAACCTTTGTCCGAAAGCTGTTCGCCATGCCGCGTATGTCACAACCTGTTCTTGCTGTTGTTTTTACGGCAGGCCTGCTGGCCGGTTGCTCCTCCACCAAAGAGGACCCTACCGCGAATTGGACGCCTGACCGCATCTACACCGAAGCACGTGACGAAGTGCAAGCAGGTGGCTTTGATAAAGCGGTGCCTTTGTTTGAAAAGCTCGAAGGCCGTGCCGCTGGCACTCCGCTGGCCCAGCAAGCCCAAATTGAAAAAGCCTTCGCCCAATACAAAGCAGGCGAAAAAGAGCAAGCGATTGCCACACTCGATCGCTTTATGCGCTTGCACCCTGCCAGCCCCGCTTACGACTATGCGCTGTACCTCAAAGGCTTGACCAACTTCAACGACAACCTGGGCCTGTTTGCCTGGCTGTCGCGCCAAGATTTGTCCGAACGCGACCAAAAAGCAGCCAAAGACTCTTATGAGTCGTTTTACGAACTGGTCAACCGCTTCCCACAGTCGCGCTACGCACCTGATGCTCGCCAGCGCATGACCTACATCGTCAACTCACTGGCCCAGTACGAAGTGCACGTGGCACGCTACTACTACAAGCGTGGTGCATACGTGGCAGCCATTGCACGCGCACAAACGGCCTTGCAGGATTACCAAGGCGTACCCGCAAGCCAAGAAGCACTGGACATCCTGATCGACTCTTACGACAAACTCGGCATGAACGACCTGCGCGATGACGCCAAGCGCGTCAAGGCCACCAATTTTGGTGCCGATGCAGAAGCGACCGCCACACCCACCACCAAAAAGAATCCTTGGTGGAAGCTCTGGTAAGTCCTGCTCTGCGCTCAACACCCTTTGCCACAGCCCGCCCTTGCGGGCTTTGCTTTTGCGGCAGCAAAAATTTATGAAGAAAAATTGGTTTTTGCTTAGAACCCGCTCAACAAGCTGCTATAGTTTGGGCTTCGAACAAACACAGGCGCGTAGCTCAGTTGGTTAGAGCACCACCTTGACATGGTGGGGGTCGTTGG
>JBJEZV010000230.1:0-5348 GCA_051887595.1 Comamonas sp. | reverse complement strand
TAATGCTCATTTTGAGTATTTGTAGTTCAAAAAAATGCGCGCATCCGGTCTCCACGGTTTGCGCGCACTTATGCTAATTTTGAGCAGAACTAAAAGTCAAGCACTTTTTGCCAGCGGCAGCTTGCTGCCAGAGGTAGCACGTTCGAGCAACACATCGCTGCGAAAGCGAAAGAGCTTGGCAGGACGACCCGTTGTACCTTCAGTCGAGGCTCCGGTTTCTTCCACCAATGCCTGCTGATCCATCTGCCTGCGAAAATTTTGCTTGTGCAACCCACGGCCGGCCAAAGCCTCCACCGTCTGCTGCAATTGCAGCAGCGTGAAAGATTCGGGCATTAATTCAAAAACTACCGGGCGATATTTGATCTTGGCACGCAAACGTGCAATGCCAGTGGCCAGCATGCGGCGATGGTCATAGACCATGGGGGCTCCTAGACCCGGTCCACGCAACGTGGCGCCACGCCGCACCGCCTCTTCCACCATGCCTGCTTCATACAACAGCTCATAGCGTTGCAGCACCAACTCCTCGTTCCATGTATGCCCATCCCAGCCAAAGTGGATGGCCACGCGGGCATGTCGATGCTGCGCTGACGCAGCATCTGGGGCCTCTGATATCCACGCCTGCAAATGGTCGTAGATGATGGGCAAGATGGCAGGCTCACCTTGCCGCCAATCTTCCCAAGGAAAGAAGCCATACCAGTCTCTCCAGACCGCCAGCGCTTGCTGCGGTGACGTGGCTGCGCCCGAATCCGCCTCTCGGGTTAAGGCCAGATAACTGATGGACAACACCGGCCGTTGCGCAGAACGCTCGCGATCAGCAAAGGTATAGAGCTGCTCCACATACCTCAGCCGATGCCCGGTTTGCGACTCCACCCACAACCGCAGGCCTGACTGCAAAGACCGGTGCACCATTTGAAATGGCCCCTGTGGCAGGGCATCCCCGGCTGCCAAGGTCAATACCCTGGGCTGGCCTTGAACGACCGATACCAATACGGCCACCAGTTCGGCATGCAACAGATCGCTGGTACTGTATTGTTCCACCCTTGTCCCTCAAAAAAAGCTGTCTGGCCCACCGATATGTGCAGCCCCAAGCGTTGCCAATATATAGACAAAAAAGCTGCGCTCAGCAGGGAGCGCAGCTTTTGAAGGGGCACATTATGGAGGTCGCTGGTACCACCAGCACAGTGTGATTAGTCGGCCTTAAATCCTGTGGCAGCTACAGCCTTGGCCCATTTCTGGCGGTCATCTTCGATGATCTTGGCAAATTCAGCGCTGGTGGTGCCGGTGACTTCAAAACCTGCATCTTCCATGCGAGCCTTACCCTCAGGCGACAGCATGGCCTTGGTGATGTCTTTTTGCAGCTGCTCGACAATGGCCGCAGGCGTATTGGCTGGCGCCACAATGCCAAACCACGAGTTAAACACCAGATCGCCCAGCCCCTGCTCCTTGAGTGTGGGCACATCGGGCAGTGAACGGCTGCGCTTATCGCCCGTGGTGCCCAGCGCCACCAGCTTGCCTGCTTTCACGTTCGGCGTTGCCAACCCCATGCTGGCAAATACGCCTTGCACATCACCGCTGAACACGCCGCCCAGCGCATCTGCCGTGCTCTTGTAGTGCACAGCTTCGGGCTTCAGGCCCACGGCATCGCCAAACATGTAAGCGCCGAAATGCCCAGGCGTTCCCGCACCGAACGTGCCCATGAAAAAGCCTGATTGCTTTTTGGTCCAACTCACAAACTCTTGGGCCGTTTTAGCAGTGATCTTCTGGGGATTGACCAGCAGCGCGAAGTCAGAAGTCACCACCTGGCTAACGGGAAAAAAGTCCTTCTTGGGGTCGTAGGGCAAGCGGTTATAGCTGCTAGGCGCAATGCTCAGCTGACCCGTTTCACCCAGCATCAGGGTATAGCCATCAGGATTGGCACGTGCAGCTTCGCTGGCGGCGATTAAACCACCAGCTCCAGGCTTGTTGTCCACAATCACGCTGGCGCCGCCCCAGACCTGTGTCAGGTTCTGGGCCAGCAATCGAGCCACGATGTCTGGACCCGCCCCTGCCGGAAAGCCAACGATGATGCGTACGGGCTTGCCCGAGGCAGGATAAGCCGCCTGCGCGCCTACCCAAGCTGGGCTCAAAGCCATCGCTGCTGCGCTCAGCAGCAATCCACGGCGCAGTGTGAACTTTTTCATGGTGTCTCCTTGGTTCTTCTACCTTGTGCCGAATTGGCGTTACATCACCTCAAAGAACTCCATTTGCACGCAATCGGGCAAACGGCGTCCTGTGCCTAAAAACATGCGTTCATTGATCCAGCCCAGTGCCTTGCTGCTGGTCTCAAACTGTGGGCGGCAGCGGAAGTACACCTCCTGCGGCGCCACCAGTTCGCCGCGAATCAGCTTGGCCATGGTCTCCGGTGCAGCAGTGCGAATGGCATGGTTGACCACGTAGATCAGATCGCCCGCATCGGTTTCCAACGCGTAGCGTGCATCCAGTTCAGCCATGCGCTCGTTCACGATGAGCTGGAAATCTGCGCCACCGGCCAAGACTTTGGCAGTCCAGCCATCGCCCTGAAATTGGCCTCCGATGATGGGAATCACGCGGCGCTGACCACGGAAGGTGCTTCCCACCTCCCATGGTGCGGCCACCTGCACCGTCGATCGTGCAAAAGGCTTGAGTTGGGGAACAGGTAATTCAAAAGATTGCATGGCCCTAGCGTAAGCCCGCTTCTGTCTGCAAGCTGTCATCTGGGAAGATGACGGGATTGTCCGGAGGACACATTTCATGCGTTATTGGCAACCCTCAACTTCTCGCCCGGCAGAGCTGGCTCGACTGCCTGCTTTGATTGAGCATCTGGGGACCCCCCAATTTCAAACCGCGTTGTTGGCCGAGCTACACGATCTGATCCCTGCCGCGTCTTACGCCATTTATCGCACCGGTACTCAGTGCCAACCACGATTGTTCATGTCCGGCAGCTACGGTGTGCAGGACCGTACCCAAGATTGCTGGAAGGCCTACTGCCAGGGCCTGCACCTCAACGACCAGACCCTGCCTGCTGCTGCGTCCAGCCCTTCGATGCTGTGGATGAGCCACATCACCGCCCCGGAAGTGCCTGCCCAGCACCGCCAAGCCATTTACGAAGCCCATGCTCTGAGCGAACGCATCTCGCTGCACAAACCTCTGGCTCAAGGTGGCGTGCTTGCGCTGAATTACTACCGCCACGATCACCAGCCTGCCTTTCGCGACAGCCACATCGCCAACTTCGAGACCATGGCCGCAGCCCTACTGGCCTTGGTAGAAAAACACCTGCAATGGTCAGAGGCAAGTGCTGCCTTCTCCATCCACAGCCGCGTTGGTGCAGCACCCCATACCGCTGACTGGCGACAGCAACTGCACCAGCAATGCCCGGCTCTAACAACGCGCGAGTTGGACGTGTGCACCCGGCTGCTGCAAGGCATGACCTATGAAGGCATCGCCTCAGACCTGCAGTTGAGCCTGCCCACCGTCAAAACCTACCGTAACCGTGCATTTCAGCGCTTGGGCATTCACTATCGCAACCAGCTCTTTGCGCGCGTACAAGCGCCCAGCGCCGCACAAACCGTCGCGTGCTCGCCCGCCACACAGCTGGCGCATTGAGGTGTATTGCGGCTAGCGCGCACAAAAAAGCCCTCCGAAGAGGGCTGGTGTGGTGCCGCTGTGCTGGCGGCCACTGCAGCGCACAGGCGCTTAGACGTTGAACAAGAAATTCATCACATCGCCATCCTTGACGATGTATTCCTTGCCTTCAGCGCGCATCTTGCCGGCATCCTTGGCACCTTGCTCGCCCTTGTAGGCGATGAAGTCTTCAAACGCGATGGTTTGCGCACGGATAAAGCCGCGCTCAAAGTCGCCGTGGATGACGCCCGCGGCTTGGGGCGCGGTAGCACCGACACGCACAGTCCAGGCGCGCACTTCCTTCACACCGGCGGTAAAGTAAGTTTGCAAGCCCAGCAGCTTGAAGCCCGCACGAATCAGGCGATTCAAACCGGGCTCTTCCAAGCCCAGCTCTTGCAAGAACATGTCGCGGTCTTCGTCTTCCATCTCCGCCATTTCGGCTTCGATCTTGGCGCAAATCGCCACCACAGGCGCGCCCTGGGCTTCGGCATAGGCCTTGAGCTTGTCCAGCAGCGGATTGTTCTCAAAACCGTCTTCGGCAACGTTACCCACAAACATGGCGGGCTTAGCAGTGATCAAGCAGAAAGGCTTGAGCAGCGGCGCATCTTCCTTGGACACTGGCACCACACGTGCAGGCTTGCCTTCGTTGAGCGCAGCTTGAATGGGCGTGAGCAGCGACACCAGCTTGGCCGCTTCCTTGTCGTTGCCCGACTTGGCAGCCTTGCTGTAGCGGTTCAGCGCCTTTTCCACTGTAGCCAGGTCGGCCAAGCACAGCTCGGTCTGGATCACTTCGATGTCCGCGATGGGGTCCACACGGCCAGCCACGTGAATCACATTCGGGTCTTCAAAACAGCGCACCACATTCACGATGGCGTCGGTTTCGCGGATGTGGGCCAAGAACTGGTTACCCAGACCTTCGCCCTTGGAAGCACCCGCGACCAAACCAGCGATGTCCACAAACTCCACGATCGCGGGCACGATACGCTCGGGCTTAACGATGTCGGAGAGCTGGCTCAAGCGAGGATCAGGCACTTCCACCACACCGGTGTTGGGCTCGATCGTGCAGAAGGGGTAATTCTCGGCGGCGATGCCAGCCTTGGTCAGCGCGTTGAAAAGGGTGGACTTGCCCACGTTGGGCAGGCCCACGATGCCGCATTTGAGGCTCATGGAAATTCCTTAAATATCAATGCACTATCGCGCACCACTCAGCTGTGGCGGCAGTGCCCGATCCGCATTGAGGCGTATTCGGTGTTCTGGGGCAGATGTGACCAGGGCGCTCTGTGTTTTGCAGAGTTTTGTGCCAGTTTTGTCACTGAAATCTATGCCGATTGTAATGATCAGCGAATCTCTGCTGCTGAGGGACGGTTTGCATGCCCGCTTTTGATTTCTACGTGTGCGTCAAGCGTTGCTCAACGTTCCGCTCACAGATGGGAATATGCCTGCCACACGCCCTAAATCGATATATCGCGCATCCTGCATATCACTCTGCGGCATCTGCTGTTTCAACGCCCCATAAAAAAAGCCAACCCTCAACGGATTGGCTTTCACCAAGAAATATGATTAAAAAAGTGCCTCCAACCCTTATACAGTAAGGGTTAGTAGCTATCAATATTTACTATATTAAACAATGCTTTGCACCCAATAATTACTTGGTAGCGCGAGGCTTGCATTGCAGTTGCAGCAGGCGGTGGGTCGAGCTGTCAACGCTG
>JBJEZV010000229.1:3735-5389 GCA_051887595.1 Comamonas sp. | reverse complement strand
GCCTACGGTAAAATCATCCGCGTGGAACTTTTGCACAAACTGCACGACGAGCTGAAATACGACAGTCTGGATGCCCTGACCCAGGGTATTGCCAAAGACTGTGACGACGCGCGCGCGTTCTTCGCCACGTATACCGAAACCCGTCGCCAGACCACGCGCGACCGAATTTGACGCTCGCTGCTCTCGCCAGCTCGGGCGCCGGCATTGCGCCCGGTGCTCCACCCCCGCTTTTACCGCCCAGCTGTTAAAGCTTGGCACGCCTTCAAGGTTCCCTCATGTCTGACTCGAAATCGAACAAGCCCGAAGCGTCCGTGTACCGCGCCACGCTGAACATGCCCGATACCCCCTTCCCTATGCGCGGCGATTTGCCCAAGCGCGAGCCCCAGTGGGCCAAGGATTGGGACGAGCAAGGCATTTACAAAAAGCTGCGTGACGCCCGCGGCGGCGCACCCAAGTTCATCTTGCACGACGGCCCTCCGTATGCGAACGGCAAGATCCACATCGGCCACGCTGTGAACAAGGTGCTCAAGGACATGATCGTCAAAAGCCGCCAATTGGAAGGCTACGACGCGCTGTATGCACCCGGTTGGGACTGCCACGGTCTGCCGATCGAGAACGCCATCGAAAAGCTGCACGGCCGCAACCTGCCCCGCGACGAAATGCAGGCCAAGAGCCGCGCTTTCGCGACCGAGCAGATCGCGCAGCAGATGGTGGACTTCAAGCGCCTGGGCGTGCTGGGTGACTGGGACCACCCCTACAAGACCATGAACTACGCCAACGAAGCCAATGAGCTGCGTGCGTTGAAGAAGGTCATGGAGCGCGGCTTTGTCTACCGTGGTTTGAAGCCCGTGTACTGGTGCTTTGACTGCGCCTCGTCGCTGGCCGAGTTTGAAATCGAATACGCCGACAAGCAAAGCCAGACGCTGGACGTGATGTTCCCTGCGGCCGATCCAGCCAAGCTGGCTGCCGCCTTTGGCCTGCCATCGCTGTCCAAGGACGCGTTCGTAGTGATCTGGACCACCACCGCGTGGACCATCCCCGCCAACCAGGCGCTGAACGTCAACCCTGATCTGGAATACAGCCTGGTCGACACCGAGCGCGGCCTGCTGGTGCTGGCGTCTGCGTTGGTCGAAAAGTGCCTGGCACGCTGGAAGATCGAAGGCACGGTGGTGGCTACGGCCAAGGGCGAAAAGCTCGACCATATGCCCTTCAAGCACCCCTTGGCCCATGTGGACAAGGGCTATGACCGTATTTCGCCCGTGTATTTGGCCGAATACGCCACGGCCGAAGACGGCACGGGTATCGTGCACTCGGCGCCTGCCTACGGTGTGGATGACTTCAACTCCTGCGTGTCCAACGGCATGGAGTACAAGGACATCCTCAACCCCGTCACCGGCAACGGCGTGTACGCAGCCGATCTGCCCTTGTTTGGTGGCCAGCACATCTGGAAGGCTGTGCCGGTGATTTTGGATGCGCTGAAGGTTGCGGGCCGCCTGATGGACACCACGGGCCTGACGCACAGCTACCCCCACTGCTGGCGCCACAAAACGCCCGTCATCTACCGTGCAGCCGCCCAGTGGTTCATCCGCATGGACGAAGGCGAAGGCGTGTTCACCGATCCTGCGCAAAAGCCTGAAAAGACGCTGCGCCAGAT
>JBJEZV010000229.1:0-3635 GCA_051887595.1 Comamonas sp. | reverse complement strand
TACACCAAGAGCACCGACATCTTGGAAGTGTGGTTCGACTCCGGTTCCACCTTCTGGCACGTGCTGCGCGGCTCGCACCCTGAGCACCACCACAACGAAGGCCCTGAGGCGGATCTGTATTTGGAAGGGCACGATCAGCACCGCGGCTGGTTCCACTCTTCGCTGCTGCTGGCGTCTGCCATCTATGGCCGCGCACCGTACCGCGGTCTGCTGACCCACGGCTTTACCGTGGATGGCCAGGGCAAGAAGATGTCCAAGTCGCTGGGCAACACCGTGGCGCCACAGGATGTGTCCAGCAAGATGGGCGCAGAAATCATTCGCCTGTGGGTGGCTTCGACCGACTACTCGGGCGATTTGGGCATTGACGACAAGATCTTGGCCCGCGTGGTCGACGCCTACCGCCGCATCCGCAACACGCTGCGTTTCTTGCTGGCCAACACCAGCGACTTTGACGCTGCGACCGATGCCGTGCCGTACGAGCAAATGCTGGAAATCGACCAGTACGCGCTGGCACGTGCGGCGGAGCTGCAAAAAGACATCATCGGCCACTACCACGTCTACGAGTTCCACCCCGTGGTCGCCAAGCTGCAGCTGTTCTGCTCGGAAGACCTGGGCGGCTTCTATCTGGACGTCTTGAAGGATCGCCTGTACACCAGCGCGCCCAAGAGCCTGGCCCGCCGCTCGGCACAGACCGCGCTGCACCAGATCACGCACGCGCTGCTGCGCTGGATGGCGCCGTTCCTGTCGTTCACCGCTGAAGAAGCGTGGAAGATTTTTGGCCACAGCGAATCCATCTTCCTGGAAAAGTTCACCGAACTGCCCGCAGGCAACGAAGCATTGCTGGCCAAGTGGAAGCGCCTGCGCGAAATCCGCGACGTGGTGAACAAGGACATCGAAGACGTGCGTGCTGCAGGCAATATCGGCGCCTCGCTGCAAGCCGAAGTCACGCTGACGGCTGAGCCCGATGATTTGGCGCTGCTGCAGTCGCTGGCCGATGACCTGAAGTTTGTGTTCATCACTTCGGACGCCCAAGCCGTTGCAGGCGATGCGCTGCACACGACCGTGAAGGTCAGCGAACACGCCAAGTGCGAGCGCTGCTGGCACTACCGCGCGGACGTGGGCGTGAACCCTGAGCACCCCACGCTGTGCGGCCGTTGCGACAGCAACCTGCACGGCGCAGGCGAAGCGCGCAGCAAGGCTTAAAGCCTGCATAAGGGAAGGCGCTTTCATAAAAGAAGCACCTTCCCTTTTAACCATGTGGTTTTCTATATCAAAACATATGGAAAACCACAACCCACAAAGGTTACCTGCTCATTAATTTCAGCCCAAGGCACGCCATGCGTTCTTCTGCTTCCTCTTCTGACAGTGTTGCATCCCGTCCCGCCTACTGGCCCTGGCTGGTGTGGGCCGCGGTGCTCATTGGACTGGATCAGTTCACCAAACAGTGGATCTTGAGCTTTTATGAATACGGTGACTGGACACCCATCACCAGCTTTTTCAACATCGTGCGTGCGCACAACACGGGTGCTGCGTTTTCCTTCCTGGCAGACGCCGGTGGTTGGCAACGCTGGATCTTTGTGGGCATCGGCGTGCTGGCAACGGTGTTGATCATCTGGCAATTGCGTAAACATCCTGAGCAGAAATTTTTCTGCTTTTCGATTGCCAGCATCTTGGGCGGCGCCATTGGCAATGTGGTCGATCGCCTGCAGCACGGCTACGTGGTGGACTTTCTGGACTTCCACTGGGGCGGCTGGCACTACCCGGCTTTCAATGTGGCCGACGTGGCGATTTGTGTGGGCGCAGCCTGCCTGATCTTGGATGAAATATTGCGTGCCCGGCGTGCCAGAAAAAGCGCCGCTTCTTGAACCTGGCCCACGCGGTTTCCCCGGAAAGCAGGCACGACGCCTGCTTTTTTTATTACTGCGGGCCAACCCTGTCGGCATATCGCACCGTGTGGTGCGTTATTGGTTCTGTCTGGCAGCGTGTCTCCGACACGCGGCGTATAGTTCTTAGCTCCCTTGTTGAGCCTACATGAAGCATTTACTGAATCTTTTAGCTGCTATTGCCCTGCTGGTGTGGGGCACACAATTGGTGCGCACCGGCGTGTTGCGGGTGTTTGGCGCCAATTTGCGTGAATTCCTCTCGCGCGGCGTGAGCAACCGCCTGCGCGCGGTGTTGTCGGGTGTGGGGGTGACTGCCATCGTGCAGTCCAGCACCGCGACGGCACTGATCGTGTCTTCGTTTGTCGGCCAAGGCATGGTGTCCCTCACTGCGGCGCTGGCCGTCATGCTCGGCGCCGACGTGGGCACCAGCGTGATGGCTGTGGTGTTCTCGCTGGATCTGTCATGGCTGTCGCCCCTGTGTATTTTTATTGGTGTGGTGCTGTTTGTCTCGCGCCAAGACACCACGGCAGGTCGCGTGGGTCGCGTGCTCATTGGGCTGGGCTTGATGCTGCTGGCGCTGCGCCTGATCACGGAGTCGACCACCGTGCTGACGCAAAGCCCCACCATGCTGACCTTGCTGGAAGCCCTGACCAGCGACATCACCATGGAAGTGCTGACCGGCGCCATCATCGCCATCATTTCCTACTCCAGCCTCGCGACCGTGTTGTTGGTAGCCACACTGGCTGCCTCGGGCGGCATCCCTGTGGAAGTTGCCTTGGGACTGGTGATTGGCGCCAACTTGGGCAGCGGTTTGCTGGCCGTGCTCACCACGCTCAAAGCCAATGTGCAAACACGCCAAGTGCCTCTGGGCAATCTGATCTTCAAGATGATCGGCGTAGTGCTGATGATTCCTTTGATCACGCCTTGGCACAACTACGCCACTGCCTGGGTGGCAGAGCCCGGCGCCTTGGTGGTGCTGTTCCACTTGGTATTCAACACGGTCGTGGCGGTGGTCTGCATTGCTTTGACCGGCAAAGTGGCATGGCTGGTACAAAAAATTCTACCGGTGTCCGTGACCTCTCCATCCGTTTCGCGCCCGCACCACCTGGATCCTTCAGCACTGAGCACCCCTTCGCTGGCCATTACCTGCGCAGCGCGCGAAGCGCTGCACCAGGCCGATGTGGTGGAGAGCATGCTGATTGGCCTGCAAAAAGTCTGGATGACAGACGATCAAAAACTGGCCGAAGAGCTGCGCAAGCTCGACGACGAAGTGGACGATTTGTACTCGGCCATCAAGTACTACATGACCAAGATTTCGCGCGCCGAACTTGACGAGCGTGAAGGCCGCCGCTGGACCGACATCATCAGCTTCACCATCAACATGGAGCAAGTGGGCGACTTGATCGAACGCGTGCTGCAAGATGTGGAAGACAAGAAGATCAAAAAAGCGCGCAACTTCTCGCAAGCGGGTTTGGAAGAAATCAACCGGATGCATGCGCAGCTGGTATCCAACCTGCGCTTGGCCATGAGCGTGTTCCTCAACGGCAATACGCGCGATGCGCAAAAGCTGCTGGAAGAAAAAGCCCGTTTCCGCGACCTGGAGCTGGCGTATTCGGCCAACCACCTGGATCGCCTGTCTGAAAACACCGTGCAAAGCATCGAAACCAGCTCTTTGCACATTGACTTGATCAGCGACCTCAAGCGCATCAACTCTTTGTTGTGCTCGGTGGCCTACCCCATCTTGGAGCAAGC
>JBJEZV010000228.1:0-5400 GCA_051887595.1 Comamonas sp. | reverse complement strand
TACCGCACCTGCGGCCAGACTGACCATGACCAGCGCCATCAGCCCCAAGGCCATCCACCACGCACTCCCTGCCACCGGCCAACCACGCACTACGGCCAAATACAAAAGACTGAGCATGCCGCAGCCCCACAGCGACAGTGCAGGCCATGCCAGCTTGCCCAGCAAGGCTGCCAGTGTCTGCCCTGCGCCGCCGGGGTGATTAAGCCAAGCGCCCAATGTGCGGTCGCGCAGCTCACGCCCCACGTTCCAGGCCCCGGCGGTCATCGCCAAAATGTGGACCAGTGCGGGGATCAGTGCGGTGGCCAAAAAGAATTCGTAATTGGTCGAGACGTTGAACAGCGCCACCAGCTTGGTGCTGACAGGCTCCATACGCACTTGCACCACCTGCTGCGGCTCGCCCCGCTTGGCGCGGGCCTGGATTTCCACTCCAGCCGACAAAGTGCCGACCACTTGCTGCACATCCCGCTGCAACAAGCTGGAAGTGGTGGCCAGCTGCGCGTTGTGCATCAAGGTCACGGTGGCCGAGGCGCCGCGCTTGACATCGCGCTCCAGCCCCGGCGGAATGTGCACCACGCCATAGACCTGCATACGGTGCAATGCGTCGGCCGCCTCGCTCGCGTCCAGCACCACCTGCTGCACATGCAGGCCTGGCGTGGCCTCCAGCATGCGCACCAGCTGGCGTGACAGGCTGGAGTGGTCTTGGTTCCACACCGCAATCGGCAAGCGATAAGGCTGGCCCGCCGAAAAAATCCAGCACAGCAGAGCCAGCGTCAGCAAGGGAATCCAACTGACCATGGCACCATCCCAGCGGTTGGCGCGCAGGCGCTGCCATTCCCGCTGCAAACTGCCCGTGAACACACTCACCTTATGCGCCTCCCACCAACACACTCATGCCGGGTCGGGCGCCTTCAATGGCTTGCGTTGGACGGGCACGAACTTCAAAGGTGCGCGCATCAAAGCCCTGGCTGCCGCGCGTGGTGCGCCAGGTGGCAAAGTCCGGCAACACCCCGACGTAATACACCTCGAATTCGGCGCTTTGGCCATTGAGCGCAGGCAACTGTCCCGTAAATCGCTGGCCCACTGCAAAGCGGTGCATATGGTCTTCGCGCACGTTGAGCACCACCCACTGGTCACTCAAATCCACCACCGTCACCACGGCAACACCTTGGGGCGACAACTCACCCACTCTCGCCAGCACCTGGGCAACTTCGCCTGCGACGGGGCTGCGCAGCTGGGTCTCGGCTTCCGCGGCTTCGGCCTCGGCAATCACACCTTCCACCTGGCGCACCTGCGCTGCTGCGGCCGATTGGTCTTCGCTGCGTGCACCCTGGGCCGCCATTTCATACTGTGCTTTGGCGGCTTGGGCCTGTGCGGCAGAGGCTTTCCAGTTGGTCTGCGCCTCATCGCGCTTTTGAGCAGCCACCAAGCCTTGGGTAAAGAGGCTTTGCACGCGGTCATAGGAAGTCTTGGCCAGCTCCGCCGCCGCTTGCGCACGCTGCCAGTTCAGGCGCGCCATTTCAACCTCTTGCGGGCGCGCACCGTTGCGGGCTTTGTCGGCCTGTGCCTGGGCTGCATCCCGCGCCGCCTGCGCTTGTGCCAGCTTGGCCTGCACTTCGGGGCTGTCCATGGCAATCAGCAGCGTGCCAGCCTCAATTTTTTGCCCTTCGGTCACATGAATTTCGCGAATACGCGCGGTGACTTTGGGCGCAATATCGGTCTCGCGCGCTTCCATCTGGCCTTGAAAGAAAGGCGCAGGCGGTTGGGAGGCTTTCCAAAAGCCCCACACCACCAATATCAGCGCCAGCACACCCACAGCGGGCAAAACCCAGGCCGTGCGACGTGGGTGAGAAGAAGCATGAGGGGGTTGGCGGTCATTCATGGTGCGTCCGTAGCAATCACAATGTCGGCGCGCGACAGGTAGTGGTCAAAATCTTGGCTCTGGCCCGTGCTTTCCAGCAAGGCCGCCAGGGCTTGTACATAGTCATTGGCAGCCACAGCGCGCTCGGTCTGCACCTTGGCCAGATTGAGCTGGGCATCGATTAACTCCAGCGAGGTACTGGTGCCAGCTTTCAAACCAGCACTGCGTAAACGCAGCAGCTCGCGTGCGAGGTCTTCCTGGGCCTGACTGCCCAAATACGCCGTACGGGCCTGCTCCACTGCCAGCCAGTTTTTTTCGACCAGCAATGCAATGTCGCTGCGCAACTGCGCATCGGTCAGCTCGGCCTGTTCAATGGCGCGCTGCCCGGCGGCAGCGAGTTTGTCGCGGTCCACGCTGTCCCACAGCGTCCAGCGCACCGCCATGCCCGCTGCCCAATTGGGTTTGCCTTCGGTGTTGACTTCCCGCGTTCCAAAGGCCAGCACCTGGGGCTTGCGCAGGGCTTCGCTGGCCCCATGCAAAGCCTGGGCCTGCATGCGTTTGGCAGCCACTTTATCCAAGCCTGGATGGCGCTCCCAAGCAGCCGCCTGAAATGTCTCTAATGCGGGCAAAGGCTGGGTCGACACAAACAACGGGCTGCTGGGCAACACTGCCGAAACGCTTTGCAATGTACGGGCCAGAGCACTGCGTGCCAAACGTGCATCACTGGCGGCTTTGTGGGCCTCTTGCTGGGCCTGCGCCAGTGCGGCACTGGCCTGCAGGCGCTCAACTTGGGCAATCACCCCGGCTTCCAGCATGCGCTGCGCAGCTGCATCATGCGCACGCACGCCCTCCAGCGCACGCTGGCGCAAAGCGGCTGCGCGTTCGGCCAATTGGGCGCTGAAATAGCGCTGAACCAGCAAGCTGTGCAGCTGGTCCTCGGTGGTCATGGCATCGGCCTGCGCCTCCTGGGATTTGCCGTCCAGCCCTTGGCGCACCGCATCGGACAAGCCGCCCATGTACACGGGCCACAGGGCCGACACGCTGGCTGAGGCGTTATGGCCTTGCCGCTGCAAATGGTAGGAACTGGGCAAGGCATCTGCTGGCAACAGCGGAGCCACTCCCGGCAAGTGCTGTCCGATGGCCTGCCCTACCGCTGCACGTGCTGCACTCAGGTCGATTTGCTCATCAATGGCGTAGTGGTAGGCCATGCCAGTCACTGCCACACTCGGGCCACCCAAGCCCTGCATGCCTTCGCGGCGCAGTTGTGCGCTTTCCACCGCTTTGCGGCTGGCAGCCAGTTGGGGCGACTGCGCCTGCAACATGGCTCGGGCCTGGGCAAAGCTCACTGCCATGGCATCCGGTAGCGTTTGAGCCCAAGCTGCCGCCCCCATGCACAGACAGCCGAGCGCTGCGGCCCATGGCCATTTCCATCGCTGTTGCAAATTTGTCATGAATCAATCGTTGATGGTCTTCAGCCCCAAATATCAGTGCAGCGCAAGCTGACCGTCTGTGGGGCAAGTTAGCACTGTTGATCGCCGCTCCGCGTCAGCAAGCAGCCCAAGCCGAAGACTGGCTGTATGCATGGCAGACGAACGTGTGCGGTGCTTGTAGCACCCAATTGTCCTGCGAAATCTTCTTACGTCTGGGCGTGCCGGCACAATAGCGGCCACTGTCACGCCTTGCCTTGTACCCATGACCCACGCCCTGCCCCAGGCCCACCCAAACGAAGACCAGTTTGCCGACTTAGCCAATGGATTGCGATTGTGCTTTCGCACCTATGGCAATTCCACGGATCCTGCCATCGTACTGATTGCGGGGCTTGGCCTGCAGCTAGTGTCGTGGCCCATGGCGCTGATCGAAGGACTGGTGCACCAAGGTCTGTATGTCATTACCTTGGACAACCGTGATATGGGACGTTCGTCCTACTTGAACCAACTGCCTCCTGCCCGCTGGCGCCTGCTGCTGCGATGGGGGCTGCAGGGGCATTACCAAATCCAAGACATGGCCGATGACGTAGCGCATCTGCTGGACGCCATCGGCGTAACGCAAGCGCACGTATTAGGCATGTCCATGGGCGGCATGATTGCGCAAAACTTCGCCGCGCAGCATCCGCACAAAGTGCGTTCGCTGACCTCCATCTTTTCGACCACGGGCAATCCGCGCGTGGGACAGGCGGCGGGCTCGACCATCTTGCGTATGCTTTTCAGCCGCCCTTCCGCCACGCTGGAGCAAGCCCAAGACCAATACGTGCGCATGATGCGCCACATCGGCAATCGCAGAGTGCCGGGTATTGAGGCCGTCTGGCGCGACTATGTGGCCCAGGCTTGGCAGCGCACCACGCCCGAGCAGGCCCGCGCCGGGTATGAACGCCAGGTGGCAGCCATCGTGGCGTCGGGCGATCGCAGCGCAGCCCTGTATCGCATTGACACGCCGACCTTGGTGATTCATGGCGACAAAGACCGCATCGTTCACCCCAGCGGCGGCGCAGCCACTGCGCGCTCGATTGCTGGTGCGCATTTCCACACCATCGTGGGCATGCGCCACCAGATTGACAGCCAAGTCACTCCCGAGCTGCTGCGCCTGATCGGCCCGCACGTGCAGCAGGCCGAACACCACCGCTAGCGCAAGCGGCGCCGCAGCCAGGCACTGGCTTGGTCCACGGCTATCGACAACAGCAGCATGGCTACGATCACCGTGCTGGCTTCGGCGTAATGAAACAGCGAGAGCTTGAAGTACAGCAGCTGCCCCAGACCGCCTGCGCCCACAAAGCCCAAAATGGCGGCCATGCGGATGTTCATTTCCCAGCGGTACAAGGTATAGGCCAGCAGTTGCGGCGCAGCACCAGGCAAGGTGCCGTAGAGAAAAGCCATGGCGCGGCTGCTGCCTGCAAGCCGCAGCGCATCAGCCGGTTGGGGCGGTGCATTCTCCAGTGCCTCGGCATACAAACGCCCCAGCACCCCGGCCGTGTGCAAACCCAATGCCAGCGCGCCCGCAAAAGGCCCCAGCCCGACGGCCAATGCCGTGATGGTGGCCCACACCAGCTCAGGCACGGAACGCAACAGGTTGAGCACCACGTTCCATGGCGCGCGGAATTTGGGCAGCGCCAAGCACAAGCCTGCCACTGCTGCCAGCAAGGTGCCCACCACCGAAATGGCCAGCGTCTCGCCCACGCCGATCAGCACTTCCCACAACCATGCACGGCTGAGATCGGGCGACAAAAATCCCCCAATAAACTCGCCCATGGTGGCCGCTGCATCGGCGGTAAAGAGCACGCTCCAGTCCATATCGAGCAAGTACCAGCTCGCGCCAATGCCTGCCAGCAAGGCAAATACCACCACCGCGCTGCGCACGCCCCAAGCCGAAGCGCGTGCGGCAGGCGGCACATCCAGCGTGCGGCGCAGCCAGTTGGACAGCGCATCGGCCAACAGCACCAGCACCACAAACACCAGCAAGATGGAGCATGCCTCGCCGCCGTTGAGCATTCTCATGGCTTGGTCCATCAACTGACCCAGGCCTCCAGCGCCGACAAAGCCCATCACCAC
>JBJEZV010000227.1:2349-5412 GCA_051887595.1 Comamonas sp. | reverse complement strand
GCAGGGCATGCATCAGGGCGTAATTGGTCATGGGCGCGTTTTGTGCCACGCGCAGTGCCAGTTCGATGGCCTTGTTCAAGGCTTCACCTTCTGCCACCAGATATTGGGCCAAGCCAATTCGTTCGCCATCGGCCGCTTGGTACACACGGCCGGTAAACATCATGTCGGCCATACGTGCAGCACCAATCAGGCGAGGAATGCGCACTGAACCACCTCCACCGACGAAGATGCCGCGCGAGCCTTCAGGCAATGCAAAGAATGTGGTGTTGTCAGCCACACGGATATGGCATGCCGATGCCAACTCCAAACCGCCGCCGATGACCGCGCCGTGCAGCGCAGCAATCACCGGCACAGAACCGTATTGGATGCTTTCCAACGCTGCATGCCACATGCGCGAGTGGTGCACACCGCCCACCACGTCGCGCTCGGTCAATTCGCTCAGGTCCAGACCCGCGCAAAAGTGGGGGCCTACACCATCGAGTACGGCAGCGCGCACGCTTTTGGGCAGTTCTTCAAAAATGCGCTTCAGACCCAAAACGATGGAGTCCGAGATCGCATTGCGCTTGGCAACGCGATTGATGCGGATGATGGCAATTTGCTGTTCGTCCCCGGCCAGTTCCCAGAGAATTTGGTTATCATTCATAACTACTCCTTGTGTGCATTATTGTTATGAAAAATAACTAAATCAATGCGATTCACCTATGGTTTTCACTGATGGGTGCGCAAAATCACCGCCTGTCAGTTTTTGTCTATGCGCCGTGTAACCCACACAGAGTGCCGACTGTCAGAAAGCATCTATCGAAGCTGGTCTAGGGTATCTCTGGCGCGTGAATGCCGCCAAGCGCGTGAAATCCCTAGAATTTCGGTTTGCGGAGAGGGTGCGAGGTGCGTAGTTCCAGCCGCAAAACAACAAAAGTGATGTATGCGCTGGTTCGCCTTGATTTCTGAATTTTTCCGAGACAACTATCCCTCGTCCGAACGTTTGGGGGTGCCTGTCGCGCGCTGGCGCCAGAGCATCTACCGCACGGTTTTTGAGACCAACACAGAGATGGGCAAGCGCTTTGAGCGCCGTTTGACCTTGGCCATCATCTTGAGCCTGTGCGTGGTGATTGCACACAGCATTCCATCGGTGGTGGCGGACTGGCGTGTGTACTACTTGCTGCGTGCGGCAGAGTGGATTTTTACGCTGGGCTTCACGGTGGAATATGCGCTGCGCCTGGTGTCTGTGCGCCACCCGCTGCGCTACGCCTTTAGCTTTTATGGCCTGGTGGATTTGCTCTCTGTCGTGCCGACCTACTTGGGTATGTTCTATCCAGAGGCGCATTTTTTGGCGTCGGTACGCGCTTTGCGGCTGGTGCGCACCTTCCACATCTTTCCTGTCTTCCGGCACTTTCTCAACGAATACCTGATGCTGGGTCAGGCACTCAAAGCCAGCGCGCGCAAGATTTTTGTGTTCTTGAGTGTGGTGGCGCTGATCGTGTTCGTCATGGGCACGCTGATGTATGTCATTGAAGGCCCAGAGCACGGCTTCACCAGCGTGCCCACTGGCATCTACTGGGCCATTTCGACGGTGACCACCGTGGGCTATGGCGACGTCACGCCTTCCACCGCGCTGGGGCGCATTTTTGCCTCCATCATGATGCTGTTGGGCTGGGGTGTACTGGCAGTGCCCACAGGTATTGTGGGTGCTGAACTCTCACGCTCGGTGGGCACCAAAGCACGCCTTAAAGGTGTGGACTGCGATGTGTGCGGCTTGGCACGTCATGAAGAAGATTCGCGGTATTGCCGCCGCTGCGGCAGCCGACTGGTGTTAGGTGCTGCGCGCACTTCGACGCAGGATGCAGCGCCACCCATGGCCCCTGCGGCCGCCAGCGATAGCGCTCCTGCAGAGGCTGCTGCACGCACTGCCAGTTAAGCGCAGCTGCCTTGGCTGCTATGCCAAAGCGAGCTGCTTTCCAGCGTAGGTACTTGTTTTTAGATACTTTGATATGTGAAAACAAGACTACATGCTGGCTATATGCTTGTGGTTTGATAGCGTAGGCTGGCTGCGATGGAACAGCTAGCTTTGCGCAGATCAATACCCGCGCAGCTGGTTGTAGGTATTGATTTGTTCTGGCGTGAGCACGTTCATCATCGACAGGTGATAGCGCAAATGGGTCTCGCGCAGCTTGCCTTGTGCGCTGGCAGCAGCGTTGACAGCTTGGGCCACGGATTCGGCGGTCGCTTGCTTTTGTGCAAAAAGCGCATCCAACTGCCGCTCTGCTTCGATAACTTCTTCCCCCTGCGCCTTAGCCTCTTGCTGCATCTGGGCATAGAGCTGACGCGTTTGGGCTTCTTGGTCGGCCGTAAGGTTCAGCTTGGGTGCCAGCTCCAGCACATGCAAAGGCCCGGGATAGCCATTGAGCTCGGCTGGCATGGCCATGGCCATACCTTTGCCACCACGCAAGCCTTCCATTTGCTGCGCAGACAAGGCCTTGATTTCACGCTGTTGCATGCCCGCGTAGGGGCTGTGTTGGCCATGTGCTGCGTGTGCGCCGTGGGCATGGCCGTGGTGCTGTGCAAACGCTGGTATCGATACAGCGGCCGAGAGCAGGGTGGAAGCGATCAGTGAGTTTTTCATTGGAAGCGATGGAAGTAGGTTGCCTGGGAATGAGCGGCATCATGGAGCAAAGTTCCAGTGGCGACCAGGTTGGGGCAGAGCTGCTGTGTCATGCATGGCTGCGCTTCATGGCACTATTGCACCTTTGCATCACGGATGGGGAGAAAAAAGATGAAGCACTGGTTGTGTGCCATTGCAGGCGCCATTGCACTGTTGGGTTGTGCCGGTTCGGGGGAGAAAAAAGGCGGTACCGATGCCATCGTGCATGTCAAAGAAGACAAAGCCCAGGGCCTCAAAACTGTGGAGTTCGCGCCCCAACTGATGGATTGCGGTCGCGTGGCGCATTGCCCCACACTGGGCGCGCAGTGGAGCAGCGCCACACCCAACCGCGCTACGTTGCTGATTGGTACCTTGGGTGGTCAGCTGGACATTGAATCCATCGAGTTCAACGCGCGTCCCAATGG
>JBJEZV010000227.1:0-2249 GCA_051887595.1 Comamonas sp. | reverse complement strand
GAGCCCAACTACAACAAATAAGTAGCTGTTAGCCTTGATATAGAGCCAATTTCAGCATGGTTTGATGCTGAAATTGGCTTGCCTCCTAGGCTTGCAGCTATCAAGCCAAGAGTGATGCGGGCGTAGCGCAATGGGCGATGACATGGTTTTCGCCTGCGTTGCTGCGTGGCTGCGCGGTTTTCAGGCATCATTGCGGGTTAGCCCTAGGCTCGTCGATATAAGCTCTGCGTCTTATGACCTGAGCATTGTTTCTTTGGCGTTTTTATATCGGCGCGTTACATTCCAACATCTTATTTTTCGCGTGCAGTGCCGTATTTTGGCGGGCTGCGCGCTCGCTGATTCCATGATCGACATTCGGGATTTGTCCCTGACATACCAAGGCTCCCAAGGGCCTGTCGAAGCGCTCAAGCACATCAATCTGCACATTGAGCAGGGCGAAATCTTCGGCATCATTGGCCGCTCGGGTGCGGGCAAAAGTTCGCTGGTGCGTTGCATCAATTTGCTCAACCGTCCAACCTCCGGCCAGATGCTGGTCGATGGTCGCGATCTCATGACCATGACGGATGCGCAACTGCGCGCCGCGCGCCACGAAATTGGCATGGTGTTCCAGCATTTCAATTTGCTGTCTTCGCGCACGGTGTATGACAACGCTGCGTTGCCGCTGGAGTTAGCGGGCATGAGCAAGGCCCAAATCAAGGAGCGTATTGATCCGCTGCTGGAACTGGTGGGCTTGTCGCACCTGGCTGACCGCTATCCCGCACAGATCTCGGGCGGTCAAAAGCAACGCGTGGGCATTGCGCGCGCGCTGGCGTCCAACCCCAAGGTCTTGCTCAGCGATGAAGCCACCTCGGCCCTCGACCCCGAAACCACGCGTTCGATTTTGGACTTGCTGCGCAAGGTCAACCGCGAGCTGGGCGTGACGGTGGTGCTGATCACGCACCAAATGCAGGTCATCAAGCAAATTGCCGACCGTGTGGCGGTGATTGATGCCGGGCAGATTGCGGAGATGGGCTCGGTCATCGAAGTCTTTACCCGCCCGCAGCAAGCCATTACCAAGAGCCTGATCGATGAAATCGTGCCGCAAGAGTTGCCCGAGAGCGTCAGCACCCGTGTGCGTGCTTTGGCAGCCAAGCTGCCTGCAGGTCAAAGCGGCAAGCTGCTGCGCCTGTCGTATGCAGGCGAGAGTGCGTATGAGCCAATTTTGTCGCACCTGATTCGTACGCTGGGCTTGGACTTGTCGATCTTGCACGGCCAGATTGACGAGATTCAAGAGCAGACATTTGGCTCGCTGGCAGTCTATGCCAGCGGCGAAGCTAGCAAGATTGAAGCCGCCATCGAACACCTCAAGCAAAGCGGAGTGGTGGTGCAAGTGGTGGAAGTGAAGGGTTAAGCGATGTTCGAGAATTTTTCCGAAATGATGATCGAGTTGTTCATCGACTCGTTCTGGGAAACGCTGATCATGGTGGGCGTCTCGGGCTTGTTGGGCGGCATCATCGGCATCCCGCTGGGCGTGTTTTTGCGCCTGACGGACAAGGGTGGTGTACTGGCCAATGCGCCGCTCAACAACACGGTAGGCTGGATTGTGAACGCTGTGCGTTCCACGCCGTTCATCATTTTGCTGGTGGCGATCATTCCGTTTACGCGCTTTATCACGGGCTCGTCCATCGGTACCTGGGCGGCTGTGGTGCCGTTGACTATCGCGGCTGCGCCATTTATCGCCCGTTTGGTCGAAACTTCTTTGCGTGAAGTGGACAACGGCTTGGTAGAAGCTGCCCAGTCCATGGGCGCCACCACCAGCCAGATCGTGTGGAAGGTGCTGCTGCCTGAAGCCATGCCTGGCATCGTTGCTGGCTTGACCATTAGCTTTGTGAGCTTGACAGGTTACTCGGCCATGGCCGGTGCTATTGGTGGCGGCGGCCTGGGTGACTTAGGCATTCGCTATGGCTACCAGCGTTTCTTGCCGGACATCATGCTGGCGGTGGTCATCATCTTGATTTTCTTTGTGCAAGCTATTCAGAGCTTTGGCGACTGGATTGTGCGCCGTATCAGCCACAAGTAAGTCTGTTAACAAGCACGCCCTGCCAGGGTTTGCTTGAACATCAAGAGCACTCTCCCTTGGTCAATCAAGGGTTTCAAAGCTATACGGCTTTGAAATCATTGTTGGACTTAGGTAGAGCGCTCTTTTTTATCTTCGCTTCAGTCTGATCTGAATAAATCTCGCGAACGCTGCTGCAGGAGAGCGGAGGCGG
>JBJEZV010000226.1:0-5555 GCA_051887595.1 Comamonas sp. | reverse complement strand
TCGATTTGCTCGTGGATGGCCTGCCACTGCTCCTGCGGTGGTTTCTTGAGCACCCAGCCCGAGACCTCGCCCTTTTGACCGGGGTGGCCGATACCGACACGCAAGCGCCAATACTCGGGGCTGCCCAGTTGGGCATGGATGTCACGCAAACCGTTGTGACCACCGTGGCTGCCACCTTTTTTCAGCTTAATCTGGCCCGGCTCAAAGTCCAACTCATCGTGCACGACCAGCACCTCTTCCGGCTTGATCTTGAAAAATCGCGCTAAGGCGCCGACCGATTTGCCCGAGAGGTTCATAAAGGTTTGCGGCTGCAGCAACCACACAGGCTGGCCCTGCACATTGGTGCGTGCCACCAAGCCCCAGTAGCTGCGCTCAGGCTGCAGCGTGACTTTGAGCTCGCGTGCCAGCCCGTCAATCCACCAAAAGCCCGCGTTGTGGCGGGTGTCCTCGTATTCCGGGCCTGGATTGCCCAGGCCCACAAACAGTTTGATCATGTTCGGATTATCCAATTAGCCCGGCCAGTGCGCTGAGGGCGCCACAAAACAAATGGCCCACGCAAGGTGGGCCATTTGTTTTGCGCACAGTCCCGAGGGACTGTGGCGACAGAGAAAGAAAAATTACTTCTTCTTCTTCTTGTCAGCAGGCGCAGCAGCCACAGGAGCAGCAACCGCAGCTTCAGGCAACTTCACAGCCACCAAAGCGGGGTTCTTGTTCGCGCCGCGAGCGATGATCTTCACGCCAGCAGGAGCCTTCACAGTCTGCAGACCGGGGATGATCTTGGAAGTCAGCTTGGACAGGTCCACTTCGATGGCTTCAGGTGTCTTGGCAGGAGCAGCCAACACAGACACTTCAGTGATCAAAGGAGTCACCACGCCATTTTCAGTAGCCACGGCAGGCGATTGCTCAGCGTTGATGTAACGCAGGGCCACCTTGGATTCCACCTTGGTGTTCTCGTCCACGCGTTGCAGGTCAACGTGCAGAACCAGAGGCTTGTAGGGGTGGAATTGCACGTCGCGCAGCACAACCTTGGAAGTCTGGCCGTCCAGTTCCAGGTCCAGGATCGAAGTGTGGAATTCTTCCTTCTTCAGAGCGTGGAACAGGTTGTTGTGATCGATTTCGATCTTGGTAGCGTCTTGGCCAGCGCCAAAAACGATGCCAGGTGTCTTACCGGAAATACGCAGGCGGCGGCTCGCACCCGTACCTTGCAGATTACGTGCTGTTGCAACGATTTGCATAACAAACTCCAATATGAGTGGACCGCGACCAGTCCCACTCGGTTAAAAACCAAGGCACACGCCTTGGAGGAAACTCCGGAAAACACAAGCCTCCCGAAGGAGGCTGGCTGCATTTTCCGAAGAAAAACTTAGTCCTGGAACAGGCTGCTGACCGAGTCACCGTTTTGAATACGGTTCATGGTTTCAGCAAACAAAGGTGCCACGGACAACTGACGGATTTTACTGCAAGCTTGTGCTGCAGGTGTCAGAGGGATGGTATTGGTTACCACCACTTCGTCCAGAGCGTCTCCTTCGGAGATGCGCTGGATGGCAGGGCCGGAGAAAATGGGGTGTGTGCAGTAGGCATACACCTTCTTGGCACCGCGCTGCTTGAGCACTTCGGCAGCCTTCACCAGCGTGCCTGCGGTGTCGATCATGTCGTCCATGATCACGCAGTTGCGGCCGTCGATGTCGCCAATCACGTGCATCACTTCCGACACGTTCGCCTTGGGGCGACGCTTGTCGATGATGGCCAGATCGCAACCCAGCTGCTTGGCCAGTGCACGTGCACGCACCACACCACCCACGTCAGGAGACACCACGATCAAATCGTCGTACTTCTTTTCGGTCAAGTCCTTGAGCAGAACAGGCGAGGCGTAGATGTTGTCGACAGGAATGTCGAAAAAGCCCTGAATCTGGTCAGCGTGCAAATCCATCGTCAGCACGCGGTTCACGCCAGCAGCTTGCAGCATGTTGGCAACCACCTTGGCGGTAATGGCCACGCGGGTCGAACGCACACGGCGATCTTGGCGTGCATAACCAAAGTAAGGGATGACCGCGCAGATGCTTTGTGCCGAAGCGCGCTTGAGCGCGTCCACCATGACCAACAACTCCATCAAGTTGTCGTTGGTAGGAGCGCACGTAGGCTGCACCACAAACACGTCGCGTGTGCGAACGTTTTGCTTGATTTCTACGGTGACTTCACCATCAGAAAAACGACCAACATCGGCAGCGCCCAAAGACGTGCCGAGGTGCTTGGCGATCTCTTCGGCCATGCCACGATTGGCGTTGCCCGTAAAAACCACGAATTCAGAAGTGTTGGAATGCATGAGCTTCCCAGTATTGGGTTTGCTTAAACGCAGAAAGATATTTGGCAGGGGAGGAAGGACTCGAACCCTCGCATGCCGGAATCAAAATCCGGTGCCTTAACCAACTTGGCGACTCCCCTACACTGGTCTATTGTCGTCGATAACAAAAAACCGGTAGCTTGTTTACGCTGGAACCCAATGCAACAAAGGGTGTTTTTCCAGTGTGGTGCAAAGCTTGACTTGCCAACCGTGCGGCACGGTTATCACTTCAAGATTTTTGCTATTTGGTGCAAATACTGCACTTCCTGAGCCCGTCATTCTAGCATGTAAGCCGTAGGATTTAAGCAATTCGATTGCTTGTGTCACTTGCGGGCATAAAAGCTCTGCGACCGGCTGCAAGTCGTTGTGGCCAAAGCCGTAGTGATCTGCAGCAAAGACTCCGATTGTAGCACGCTCTGTGTCGCGTTGCAGCAATGGCGAGCGAAAAATGCTCGGGGTGTCGACGCCAGCTTGCGGTTTGACCACCCATAGCTGCTGAACAGGCAGTGTGGCTGGGCCTTGCAAAGGCGTAATGACTTCGCCGATGCCTTCCACCCAAGCGTTCTCGCCGCGAATGAAAAAAGGTACATCCGCGCCCAAGCGCAGACCAATGGCTTCCAGATCGCTGCGGCTCAAATTCAGCTGCCACAGACGGTTCAATGCCATCAACGTAGTGGCAGCATCTGAGGAGCCGCCACCCATACCGGCTTGCGAAGGAATGTGTTTGTCGATGCCAATGCGCACGCCGTAGGGGCAACCTGTGGCGGCTTGCAGTGCCTGGGCTGCATGCACACACAGGTCGTCTTGAGGCAATGCAGGTGCATCGGGGTTGAGGTCTTGGCGGCTGATTTCTGACGATTGCACACGCTCAAAGTGCAAGCGATCTTGCCAGTCGATGAGCGTGAAGACCGATTGCAGCAAGTGGTAGCCGTCAGGGCGACGGCCATTGATGTGCAAAAACAGGTTGAGCTTGGCAGGCGCTGGAACGTCGTAGAAAGATTGCATGGTGGGGCCAAAAAAAATGCAGTCGCATTATTCGGCGTTTTGCAGCACGACGCGCAAAGTGGCCTGCGGAGTTGGGCTCAAGCGCTGGGCGGTGATGCGGCCTTCAGCATGGCGCGATAAATCGACGGTCCATCCAGGCGCACTGGCATTGTGGCCTTGCAGCCAGCTAAACAGTGCTTGCACAGGCAAGGCAGTGCCCAAGCTCAGTTGCAGCAATTCATCAAGCGAAGCCGATGTTCGTAACTGGTCACCTTGGCGCAATTGCGCTGCACCGGGCTGCCAATCGAGCTTGGCAATTTGAGAACCCAAAGGATTAAAAATGTCCAAGCTGCCGCGTTCGGGCGTGCCTTGCAACTGGAACGATGCGCTGAAGGACTGGGCCTGCTCGTCTTGCACCTGTAAACCCAAACGGCCACTCCAGGCTTGTTGCTCCCAGCCTTCCTCAGGTTTGAATGCTGGAGGGTTGGCGCATCCAGCCAGCCACAGGCTGGCTGCCAATAGCCAACCCCAATGGGCACGGTTGCGAAGAGCGGACAAAGGCAGAGACTGCATCATGGCTGAACCTTCAAGCGCTGCAGGGTGTTGCGCAGGGTTTCATTGTCGGCATCGCGGTCCAGGGCTTCGCGCCAAATGCTGCGTGCACGCGCTTTATCGCCATTGGCCCAGAGCACTTCACCCAAATGGGCGGCGATTTCTGCATCATGGCGCTGGGCATAGGCTTTTTCCAGCAGGGCGAGCGCGGCCTTGAGGTTGCCCATGCGAAATTCCACCCAAGCCAAGCTGTCGGTGATGAAGGGATCCTCCGGTGCCATGGACAGCGCTTTTTCAATCAGTGTCTTGGCCTCCGGCAGGCGCTCACCACGATCGGCCAAGGAGTAGCCCAGCGCGTTGTAGGCATGGTGGTGGTCGGGGTGCTGTTCAATGATTTGGCGCAGCACCTGTTCCATGAACGCTGTCTTGCCTGCGCGCTCCGCCAAGATGGCTGTTTCGTAGGCAATGTCGGGATTGTTCGGGTGCTGGTCATACAGCGTGCGCTGCAGCAAATATGCCTCTTGGGGCGCACCGTGGTCACGCAGCAAGGCGACTTCGGCTTGGCGGCGCTGGATTTCTTGGTTTTGCCCATTGGCAGGCCATGCACGCAAAACAGCGCGGCCCTGAGCCAACTTGCCTTGGCGAGCCAAAGCCGTGGCTTTGAGGCTTTGCACATTCAAAGCTTCTTCGCCATTGGGAATGCGCTCCAGCCAAGTGAGCGCTTGGGCGTAGTCTTTGTCTTGGATGGCTACGCGTGCGCCCAGCAAATAGGCAGGCGTGAGCACCTGGCCGCGCTCCAAGATGGAGGGCATGTCCTGCGTCACCGCTTCGACTTTGACAATCGCGGCCTTGGCCAGACCCCATTGGCTGCGTTGGGCGTGCAAGTTGGCTTGCGTCATCCAAGCATCGGGCATGTCAGGCTGCGTTTGCAGCAAGCGATCGAGCTGCTGCTGGGCATCGGCCCAGCGCTGCTGGCCGATCAACACGCGCACATAGGCCAGCAAAATGGTGGGGGCAGGGTCGTTGTTTAAATAGTCTTGCGCCAGTGCTTCCGCGCTGGGCTCTCCCGCTTCCATGAGCTCCAGTGCCAGCAAGCTCACCGCGCTGTGCTGCGGCGCTAAGCGATGGGCGTTTTGCACAGCCTGCAAAGCCAGTTCCTTCTGACCTGCGTTCAGGCGCAGATGGCCAATCGTGGCCCAGGCTGCAGGCCCCAGATCAGGGTGAGCCAGGTCTTGTTGCAGCGCTTGCTCAACAACGGCAGCGGCCAAGGCCTTGTCAGAGGCACGGCTGTAGAGCTGAGCAATGGCCAGATAGGTCGCAGGCTTGGCAGGGGCGGGCACCCATTGCACTTCGCGGTTCAGATACGCCTGGCTTTCCGAGACGCGGTTGAGCATGAGCAAAATGCGCAGCACGTAGCGGTTGGCTTCGCGCGAGTCAGGAAAGTTTTGCTGCCATTCGCTGGCCGCCATCAAGGCGCGCTGGCCCGAGCGGGACTGCAGAGCCATTTCAGTGGCGCGCCGGTACAGCTGCTGGGATTGGCTGTTGCGCGCGGCTTCCATGAGCAAAGCCACGGCGTTGGTCATGTCGCCTTGGGCGGCAGACATCTCGCCCACGAGCAGCTCGTAGAACAGCTCTGCATTCATGGCAGCCGCCAGATCGGAGGCCGACATCTCAGGCT
>JBJEZV010000225.1:0-5572 GCA_051887595.1 Comamonas sp. | reverse complement strand
GCCAACCTCCCTTTTGAGTCCCGGAATGAGCCAAAAAAAATGGGCCGAGCAGGCCTTGGAATCCTTTGATGCGGTCGTTGCTTCCATCGCGGGGTTCCGGGTGCGTGAGGGTCAGCGCAAGATGGCGGCGCAGATCGCGCAGACACTGTCACAGGCGCAGCTGGGCAAAGTCGAAGAAGGCGCGCCCGAGCCCCAGCGCGCCATTGCGGTGGTGCAGGCGGGCACGGGCGTGGGTAAATCCTTGGCTTATGCGGCGCCCGCGATTGCCATGGCACTGGCGCGCGGCACGCGCGTGTTGATCTCTACCGCCACCGTGGCACTGCAAGAACAGTTGGTGAACAAGGATTTGCCAGCATTGGCCGCGCAAATGCCGACCCCATTTCAATTTGCGTTGGCCAAAGGGCGTGGGCGATTTGTCTGCAAGCTCAAACTCGAGCGACTGGCCAGCTCCGGTGAAAACAGCGAAGACGTTGACGATTTATTCGCCGAAGAGGCCGCCGAGCAACGCAAAAAGCGCCCCTTGGCCGAGACCGAAGCCCGCATGCAGTTTTATGCGTCCATGGCAGATGCGCTAGCAGCCAACGAATGGAATGGAGACCGCGACAGCTTGCCCAATCCACCCGAGGCCGAGGCCTGGGCACCCGTGGCGGCAGAAGGCAGCTCGTGCACGGGCCGGCATTGCCCGGTGTTCAACGACTGCACCTACTACGAGCGACGCAAAGAGATGGTGGCCGCGCAAGTCATTGTCGCCAATCACGATTTGCTGCTTTCCAGCCTGGGCGCGCGCTTGCTGCCTGACCTCAGTGACTGTCTGCTGGTGCTTGATGAAGCACACCACCTGCCGCAAACAGCCTTGTCGCAATTTGCCTGCGAGATGGACCTCAGCCGTCTGCAATGGATCGACAAACTGGCGCTGCGCGCGACGCGCGTGGGTGACCATTTGGGGGTGGATGAAATCACCGACGTCGATGGCTTTAGCCGGGGCCTGCGCGAGCATTTGGGCGAGCTGGCGCACCGTGTGATGGAGGTGTATGGCGGGCAGCTCAAGGGCCAAAAAGACAGCTGGGGGCCAGCACGCGTGCGCGTGCCGCGTGGCGATCTGCCTGAGACGTTGCACGAGCCGCTGTCCCAGATCATGCACAACGCCAGTGGCTTTTTGGACGTGCTGCGCGCGATTGCCAAGGCGCTGAAGGCGGAGATCAAAGACAAGCCCGATGAAGCCCAGCGCCTGTCCCAGCTGTATGCTCAGGTGGGCAGCTTGGCGCCGCGCCTGGAAGCGGTGCACGATGCCGCGCAGCTGTTGAGCCAGCAACCTCAAACGCGTGAAGATGGCTCTGAGAGCGTGCCCAACGCCAAGTGGTTCACGCTGGAAGTCGATGGCGACTACATCGTGGTCAAAGCCCATGCCAGCCCCATCTTGCCGGGTGCCACGCTGCGCCACCATCTCTGGAGCCAGGTGCGTGGCGCGGTGCTGACCAGCGCCACGCTCACCAGTTGCGGCAGTTTTGACTTTTTCCTGCGCGAAGCAGGCTTGCACGGTGACGCGGCTGTGCAAACGCTGGAAGTGGCCAGCCCGTTTGATTACGCCAGCCAAGGCACGCTGGTGGCGCACCAGACGCGCGCCGACCCGCGCGAAGCTGCGGCCTTCACGCGCGAGATGGTCGATCGGCTGATGCACGATCTGGCCCGTGTGCAAGCAGGCGCCTTGGTGCTGTTTACCTCGCGCGATCAAATGCGCCAGGCGGTGGATGCCTTGCCTACGGCCATGCGCCACCACGTGCTGGTGCAAACGGCTTTGCCCCGTGCGCTGCTGCTGGCCCAGCACCGTGAACGCGTGGAGCAAGGTTTGCCCAGCATTATTTTTGGCATGCAATCGTTTGGCGAAGGTCTGGATTTGCCCGGCGCGCTGTGCGAGTCCCTGTTTATTACCAAGTTACCGTTTGCGCCGCCAGACGATCCAGTGGGCGAATCGCGCGCCGAATGGCTGCGCAGCAGTGGTCGCAATCCTTTCAGTGATTTGGTGGTGCCCGCTACCGCCATTCGACTGGCGCAATGGGTGGGCCGTGCCATTCGCACCGAAGAAGACCAGGCGCATGTGTATTGCTATGACCGACGGCTGGTTGCCACCAGCTATGGGCAGCAATTGCTGAAGGGTCTGCCGCCCTTCACTTTGGAAAAGCGTTCGGCTTAATCCATTATTAAAAACAAGAGCTTATTCCCTTGGTAATACGCTGCTTTCAAAGTCTTTTAACTTCGAAAGTGGATACTTACTTTGGTAACTAGCTCTTGTTTTTAGTATTTATATGTCCAAATCGCTCGCTGTAGCCAGCTGTACAGGGCAAGCGCGCCACTTGGCACCCGAGCGTTCCATAGAGGATGGTTGAATAGCCTGTGAATATCCAGCGGCGATTACCTGGAACGGTATAAGTTCCCAAAAAATTGCGTGACTGCGTCTTTGGCAGCCAATCGAGCACCCATTTTCTTAATATGGTCTAAGGGTTAACCCTTATTCCAGTAGAGATTATCACATCACCTCTAAGTACAAGTTTTTGCAGAAGATTTCCATATTTCAGAAAACACTGAAATAGCAAAAACACCAGTTATTTTTCATGTTCCGATTGTGCGCGCAGCGCCGGTCTGCACGCTGCAAAGCCCAGTCCTATGATGGCGCTCCGACGACAAGCCTCAGCCTTATCCGACGTGGGTACACACATTCATTCAGGACATTGGTGCTTTGGGCTTTGCGTTGGACTTTCATCCATGAAAAAACATATATCAATGATGACAAGCGTCATAACCTCTACGTACAAGGAGCCCACATGCGTGCGTTAACCCTTGTTCTAATGGCCATTCTTGGCCTGCCGCTGACTTTCGGCGGCATCTACTTGCTCGCACTGGGCGGTAGTCCTTTCTACTTCATCAGCGGTGTGGCCGTTTTGGTCGCCGCCTTCGGTTTTATCAAGCGTGCCCGTTGGGCATTGCCTGTGTATGCCGTTTGGATGCTGGTATTGCTGGTCTGGTCCCTGTGGGAAGCTGGCCTGCACTGGTGGCCTCTGTCGACCCGTCTGGGTCTGCCCGCCATCATCGGTTTTGTGATGGCCATTCCTGCTTCGCGCCGTGATGCCAAGGGTTCGCAGCCTTTCGCATCGGGTCTGCCTGTGCTGGCTACATCGATCCTGTCTGCAGTGGTTGCTTTGATCGGCATGCCTTTCAATCTGCAGCACGAAACCGATGGCAAGTTGTCCATGGAAGTGGTCAACCCTGATGCCAAGACTGGTGACACTGCACAAGCCGAAGGTGACTGGGAAGCCTATACCGGTAGCCACCATGGTCAGCGTTACTCCAAGCTCAGCCAGATCACGCCTGAAAACGTGAACAAGCTGGACGTGGCTTGGCAGATTCGCACCGGCGACATGAAGGGTCCTGACGACGTGGGTGAAACCACTTACCAAGCGACCCCCATCAAGATCGGTGACACCCTGTATCTGTGCACACCCCACAGTCTGGCGATTGCCTTGGATGCGGACACCGGTGCTGAAAAGTGGCGTTTTGATCCCCAGGCTGGCCTGGAAAAGAACCGTCAACACCAGACTTGCCGTGGCGTGTCGTTCTACCGTGGTGCCGACGTAACTCCCGTGGCTGCTGCCGTGGCTGAAGTGGCTGGTGAACATCCTGCTGCTGCTTTGGAAGCTCCTGTGGTGCAAGGTGCTGCTGCCAAGAACGCAGCACTGTGCAAGAACCGCATCTTCCTGCCTACATCGAACGCCAAGCTCTACGCTTTGGACGCTGAAACAGGTGCCGTGTGTGAAGACTTCGGTGACAAGGGTGCTATCGATCTGATGCACAACATGCCTAACAAGCAGCCTGGTTACCTGAACCCCACATCGCCTCCTGTGATCGTGGGCGACACCCTGATCATCGGTCACTCGGTGAACGACAACTACGCGGTGGAATCTCCTTCGGGCGTGATCCGTGCGTACGATGTGCACACCGGCAAGCTGCTGTGGAACTGGGACTCGGGCAATCCAGATGCTACCGAGCCTTTCGATCCTGCCAACCCCGACCAGATGTACAAGGCTTCTTCGCCTAACAGCTGGACCGTGTTCTCGGCCGACGCTGAACTGGGCCTGGTCTACGTGCCCCTGGGCAACCGCGTGCCTGACCAATTGGGTCAGTACCGTAATGAACACGAAGACAAGTACACCGCTGCGGTTGTCGCTCTGGACATCAAGACCGGTAAGCTGAAGTGGTACCAACAGACCGTCAAGCACGACCTGTGGGACATGGACTTGGCTTCGCAGCCTGTGTTGCTGGACTTGGATCTGGAAAAGGGCCGTACACCTGCCCTGGTGCTGCCTACCAAACAAGGTGACGTCTACGTTCTGGACCGCCGTGACGGCACACCTATCCATGCGATTGGTGAGCGCCCAGCACCTCAAGGTACCGACGTTCCTGGCGAGCACACTGTTGCTATGCAGCCCTTCTCGGCTTTGAGCTTCGAACCACCTAAGCTGACTGAAGCTGATATGTGGGGCGCCAGCTTGATCGACCAGATGATGTGCCGTATCCAGTTCAAGCAACTGCGCTACGAAGGCCGCTACACCGCTCCTTCTCTGCAAGGCACTATCGTTTATCCCGGCAACTTTGGCGTGTTCAACTGGGGCTCCGTTGCGGTTGACCCAGAGCGTCAAGTGATGTTCGGTATGCCTACTTACCTGGCATTTGTCTCGACACTGATTCCTCGCAGCGAACTCAAGGGTGACACTGTGATGAACCTGGGCGAGCAAGGTATCAACGCCAACGAAGGCGCTGGTTATGCCGTCAAGATGCATCCGTTCCTCTCGCCTATGGGCGTGCCTTGCCAGACTCCACCATGGGGTACTGTGGCTGCCGCCGACCTGCGCACTGGCAAGATCGCTTACCAGCATCGCAACGGTACGATTCGCGACCTGTCGCCTATCCCACTGCCTATCACCATGGGTGTCCCCGGTATCGGTGGTCCTTTGATGACCAAGACTGGCGTGGCCTTCTTGGGCGCTGCGGTGGACAACAACTTCCGCGCCTATGACGTTGCCACCGGCAAGGTTCTGTGGGATGCACGTCTGCCCGCTGGCGGCCAAGCTACACCTATGACCTATCTGAACAGCCAAGGCGAACAGATGGTGGTGTTGGTGGCCGGTGGTCACGGCTCGATCGGCACCAAGGCTGGTGACTACGTCATCGCCTACAAGCTGAAGAAGTAATGTCTGCCTGACGCGAAGTTGTTGTTCAACACTTCGCGCCACCCAGCCAACCGGGTCTTTTCAAGCTCTTCACGGAGCATTTGAAAAGGCCCGTTTTTTATCCCCCCTCCTTTTTGTACCCCTGTTAGGTCAAGCAAGGCCTGGCGCCGCTGTGCGCTGGGGATTGCGGTTTGGCAGGGGTCTGCTTGCAGCGCTTGGTGCGCTGCACTTTTTACTCGATACACCATGAAAAAATTCACCCGCAACGCAGTGGTCTGCGCTTTGGCTTCCGTAGCTGCTCTGTCTGCCTCTTCGGTATTCGCTCAGTCGAATGTCAGCATGTATGGCCG
>JBJEZV010000224.1:1661-5608 GCA_051887595.1 Comamonas sp. | reverse complement strand
GGTCAGTGCAGCGTCAGATTGCCTGGGGCTTGGGGCTGGATGCGGAAAAAGCCCGTACCCACCGTGCCACGGCCAATTTCTGCTTCGGTCGCTTCACGCACGTGCTCCACCTTGAGCGACAGGCGCAGCGCAATACCTGCCAGCGGATGGTTGCCGTCCAGCACCACGTGCTCGGGGTAGATATCGGTCACGGTGTACAGCGCGTCCTTGGGGGCTTCTGGGTTGCAACCCTGGGGCAAAGCGCTGCCTTCGAACGTCATGCCTTCTTCGATTTCTTCGGGGAACAGCTCGCGCTTTTCCAGAAAGATCAGGCGGTCCACGTAGTCGCCAAAGGCGTCTTCGGGCTCCAGGTGCAATTGCAGGGTGTCGCCCACCGTATGGCCTTGCAGCGCTTCTTCGATGCGCTTGAGCAGATCGTCACCGCCGACCAAAAACTCCACGGGCTCGTCCAGCACGTCAAGTTCCTCGCCCAAAGTGTCTTTGAGGGTCCAGGTCAGCGCGACCACGCATTGAGGGGTGATTTCCATGGGGGTACCTTTGCTTGAGTGGCCGCCAAGCCTTGTGCAGGCTGCCAAAGAGCGGGCGATTGTACTGGCGCAAGGCACAGTGCATTGGCGGCTTATGTAAAACCTATCAGACCCAGCGTAGACATTGGCATTGGGCCAGCGCACAGCAGCGGGCAGCAGACCATACGAAAATAACAGGGTTCGCCCAGCCTTGAAGGCTGGCGTTTTCATTTGCAGTGTGGCATGGGGAGTTGGCCTGTGCCTATAACGAGAATATGACCATGGACATCCAAACTCCCCTGACGTTGCTGGGCGGCATTTCGCCCGAAAAATTCATGCGCACGTACTGGCACAAAAAGCCGCTGCTGATTCGCCAAGCGATTCCCGGCTTCAAGCCTGTGCTCAACCGCGCAGAACTGTTGGCGCTGGCAGGCCAAGATGGCGTGGAAGCACGTTTGATCGAGCAATTCGGTGAAGGCGAGTGGAAGCTCTCGCACGGCCCTTTCCCGCGTCGCAAGCTGCCTTCGTTGAGCAAGCCCGGCTGGACCGCCTTGGTGCAGGGTGTGGATCTGCACAACCAAGCTGCGCATGAGTTGCTGCAGCAGTTCCGGTTTGTGCCCGATGCGCGCATGGATGATTTGATGATCAGCTTTGCCACCGACCAAGGTGGCGTGGGTGCGCACTTTGACAACTATGACGTGTTCTTGCTGCAAGCCCATGGCAAGCGTCGCTGGCGCATTGGTCGCCAAAAGAATCTGGCGCTGCAAGCCGATAAGCCGCTGAAAATTCTTGAGCACTTCGAGCCCGAAGAAGAGTTTGTGCTGGAGCCTGGCGACATGCTGTATTTGCCTCCCAAGTACGCGCACGACGGCATTGCCGAAGGCGAGTGCATGACGTACTCAATCGGTTTTCGCTCGCCCAAGCAAGATGAGATGGCACGCGAGATTTTCCTGCGCATGTCGGATGCGCCCGATGAGTGTCCCAAGGATGTGGTCTACAAAGACCCCAAACAATCGGCGGTGGCAACACCAGCATTGATCCCCGAAGGCATGTATGACTTCGCGCGTGAAGCGCTGAAAAAAGCCTTGGCTGAACCCCTGGCGTTAGAGCGTGCGCTGGGTGAATACATGACCGACCCCAAGGCCAGCGTCTGGTTTGAGCCGGCGGAAGACTTCGCCATGATTGAGGGCGTGCGCCTGAACCGCCGCACCCGCATGATGTATGACGCCAAGCACATCTTCATCAACGGCGAAAGCTATCTGGCAGGTGGTAAGGATGCCAAGCTCATGCACAAGCTCGCTGACATGCGCGCCCTGAGCGCACGTGAAGTGCAGCAATTCAGCGACGATGCGCTGGGGCTGCTGTCAGAGTGGGTGGATGCTGGTTGGGCAGAAAACGTACTGAACGGATGATTTGTTACAAATTTCGGTGTCCACGCGTAAACCGAACTTGTAACTGCCTCGTTGAAGTGGAGAAGCCAGCTTGAAAAGCATTTGCAAAGGCTGGTGGTAGGTGTTTGCGCACGCTGTTGCATGCGTTTCCCTCAACCCCATTTTTCACCCTTGAGGTATTGATATGAAAAACTCTCTCATCTTGGCTACCGTGATTGCTTCTGCTGCTTTGGTCGCTTGCGGCAAGAAGGAAGAGGCCCCTGTGGCTGCTCCTGCAGCGCCTGCTGTGGAAGCTCCCGCTCCTACTGCTGAAGTGCCTGCTGCCCCTGTGGTGGAACAAGCCGCTGAAGCTGCGAACCAAGCTGCTGAGCAAGCCAACGCTGCTGCTGACAATGCAGCCCAGAAGGTTGAGCAAGCTGCTGACGCTGCTCAGACCCAAGTGGAAAGCGCTGTAGACGCTGCCAAGGCCGAAGCTGACAAGGCTGTGGAAGCAGCCAAGGCTGAAGCTGACAAGGCTGCACAAGCTGCTCAGTCCGCCATTGAAGCTGCCAAGTAATTTTTAGCTTTCCCGGCGGCAATAGGCTGGCCGGGGTTGTGAATGAAGAAAAACCCGCTGTGTGCATGCGCAGCGGGTTTTTCTTTGGGCGTTTGAAACCTTGCTGTGCAGAAAATAGGCATAAAAAAACCGCCGGAATAAATCCGGCGGTTTCGATTGGTTCGCGTGTGTAGCGCTGATTACTTGAGGTCGTCCGCAATCACACGCACGATGCGCTGGGCCGCCACGGTTTCAGGTTGGCCCTTGGCATCCAGCACCGATACTTGGCTTTGGTTGCCTTCGCTGCGCACCACGATTTGGTACTGACCAGGCTTGTTCTCTGGCTTGGAGCTGAACCAGCCGCTGAACCAGCCCTTTTTCTTGTCTTCCGTATCGGGATTGGGCGCCACGTAGCGCACAAAGTACACGCCCTTGGAGCGGTCACGGTCTTCCACGGTAAAGCCGGTGCGGTCCAGTGCGACACCCACACGGCGCCAGGCGCGGTCAAAAGGCTCGGCCAATTGCACCACAGGCTGACCATTGACTTGAGCGATCTTGGCCGAAGGCTGCATGGGTGCAGCCGCAGCCTTGTCGGCAGCCACCAAAGCGCGCGATTGCTCTTCGGTGGTGCCCAGCTTGATCATCAGGCGGCGCAGGAATTCGGTCTCCAGCTCAGGATCGGCCGCACGGGGCTGCCAGATGGTGGAGTCCTTGTTGCTGCTGTTGTAGACCTCTTCCATACCACGGTGGGTGATGTAGATCTCGGTCTTGCCATCGGGGCGGCGCTCCAGGCGGGTGCGGAAGCGGTCGCGTTCGCTGGTCGAGTACAGCGAGTCAAACACCTTGCCCAGGGTGGAGCGGATGATGTCTTGCGGCAGCTTGGCGCGGTTTTCGGCCCAGTCGGTCTCGATGATGCCCAGATCGGCCTTTTCCTGCGACAAGTTAAAACCGTGGTCCAACCAGAACTCGCGGGTGGGCTCCCACAGCTGCTCGGCAGGGCGGCTCACGACCAGCCAACGCTTGTTGCCGTCGCGCATGATTTGCACATCGCCCACCGCCAAAGGCGCAGCACGCTCCACCGTGGGCACTTGGGCTTGGCCCGCTTGCAGTGCCACAGCGGAGACCGAGCGATCTGGCGTGACCGCGTAGCGGGTGTCACGGGTGAGCTGGGTCAGGTCAGGGGGCACTTCCAGCGTGCTGGCCTTCTTGGCGCTCTTGTAGTCGATCTTGCTTTCTTCAATGACAGAGCAAGCAGACAGAGCGACGGCCAAGCCGATCAGGCTCAATCGGGTGGTGGTTTGGGTCACTTTCACGCGGAATTTCCTCGGGTGATGCAAAGACAGAAGGCGAAGCGGTCTGCGCTCAGAGCAGGCCTGCGTTGCACAAGGCAGTTTCTACCACAGGCTGGTTGGCTGCTGTTAATTCGGTCATGGGCAAACGCAGCGTGCCACCGCAATGACCCAGGCGCGCAACCGCCCACTTCACGGGGATGGGATTGGCTTCGACAAACAGGTG
>JBJEZV010000224.1:0-1561 GCA_051887595.1 Comamonas sp. | reverse complement strand
GGCACGTTGTAGAGCATCATGGGCAGATCGCCCACGGCTTCGGCAATGGCCTTGAAGTGCTGGTACTGGCCTTCTTGCGTAGGCTTGTTGTAGTAGGGCACGACTTGCAGCTGGCTGTCTGCGCCGACCTTCTTGGCGAACTTGGCCAATTCAATCGCTTCATGGGTGCTGTTGGCACCGCAGCCTGCCATCACAGGCACGCGGCCTGCCGCTTGTTCTACGGCCACGCGAATGATTTCGCAGTGCTCTTCCACGTTGACCGTGGGGGACTCGCCGGTCGTGCCGACCACGCCAATGCAGTTCGTGCCTTCCGCCACGTGCCAGTCGATCAGTTTGCGCAGGCTCGGGTAGTCGACGCTACCGTCTTCATGCATGGGGGTGACAAGGGCAACGATGCTGCCTTTTAAGGCGACTGTAGATGTGGTCATGACCGCGAGAAAAAACGGGAAAAGGGCATTCTAACGACTGCGCCAGCATGCGCTGCAAGCAATGTATTCGCGTTGACCCTAGGCAACACACATTGGCACAAACTTTGGGGCGCAGCATGCAAAAAAAGCAGCTGCTAGCCTAGGCTGTACAAGCATCTTAGATATAAATATATCTAAAAGCTAGTGTAGAGGCTGGCTGGTAGCTCTTCTTTTAAGAGTAATGGCGCTATCCAGCTGTTTCCAGCCATCGTGACTCTCAGATTGTCCGACCGCGCTAATGCGCACCACGAGCAGGCGCGTGCTTGTATGCCGGAGCGGTGATAGGACGGCGATTTATCGAAGTGCTAAGAGCGGAGCGTCATCGCCGCCCAAGGTTTTGATGGCGACGATGCGCTGCACCACGCGATCAGGTTGGCTGAGCACGCCGTGCTCATAGGCCACGATTTGCCAGCCCGCGCAGACCTTGAGCAACTCCCCGGGCGCGAGCAGAAAGTCGGGGCGCGAGGGCTTGCCATAGGCTTCGTTGCCTTGGGCAAAGGTTTCGTAGATCAAGACCCCGCCATCACGCACGCTGCCCAGAATCTGGGGCCACAGCGCACGCCACAGGTAATTGGTGACCAGCACGCCATCAAACTGCTCATAGGCGAGCGGCCAGGGGTCGTTTTCGATGTCGGCCTGCACAGCCTGTACTTCGCGCGGCAATTGCGCCAGCGCTTGTGCATCACGGTCCACGCCTGTGACCTGCACGCCGCGCTGCGCCAGGTAGGCGGCATGGCGTCCATGGCCGCACGCTACGTCCAGCACCTTGGCACCTGCCGGTAACAGGTGGGCAAAGCGCAGCACCCATTCAGAAGCTGGCAAGGGGGCTGCGGCAGGATAGGCGAAATGGAAGGCAGGCAAAGTCATAGTGCCTGCCACTATAGCGGCGCAAAGCCGTATCAGATGCTTGCAAGTTGCATCTCAATGTGAGCGAGAGTTGCCTGCCGAGGGCAACTCTTGCGCGCACGCCCTCAGAAACACGCCCACACCGCATCGGCCAAGGTGACCATGAAATGCGGTTGGGTGTAGAGCGCGAAAACGCCCAGCAGCACAGCCAGCACCGCCGCCCACAGCAGCGCGCGCTGCCAAGGGCG
>JBJEZV010000223.1:2803-5627 GCA_051887595.1 Comamonas sp. | reverse complement strand
AATTCGCCATCGGCTTCCAGCGTCTCGTAAATGACCGAGAAGCGGTCGCCCTTGTGCAGGCGGTGGAAATTGATGTCCGAGAAGATATCGGCAATTTGCACTGCTACTGCATCTGGCAAGCCAGCAGCGTCGGTGGCGGCAAACAGCGTGGAATGGATGGTGCCGCCAGTCAGGCGTGTGGTGACGGTCAGCGGCGCCGAAGTCACGCTGGTAGTGAACTTGCCTTCGGCATTGCGCTCCAGCGTCAGGCGTTCAAAGTTCTGGCTGGTTTCGTCCTCGATCCAGCGCACGGTCAGCTTGCGCAGCTGGTGGTCATTGCTGGCCTCGGCCGACACCAAACGGCCGGTGCGGCTGAAAATGTGCAGGCGCGCCATCTCACTGCTGCGCAGAAAAGACGATGCTTCAGGATCGGCAATGCCCAAGCGCTTGAGCAACGCCTCAGGGGTGTCGCTGTTGCGCGTGTAATCGGTGCGGTACAGCGAAAAATCGTTGACGTCTGTCAGATCGGCCAAAGTGCTGCCATCGACCAGCGATGCAACGTTTTGGGTCAGGGTGCGCACGGGCAACTCGGACGGATCTGGTCCCAACTGGGCCACGGCAAATGCGCCACCACCAGCGGTCAGCATGAGTGCTGCAACTGCGGCGGTAAGACGCTTGGGATGGCGCTGAATGGAACTGGCCAGCTGTGCAAGCAAAGTGCTGCCGGCAGAAACGAGGCTGTTCTTCAAAACATGGTTCCCGGAATTGGTGCGTACCCTGTGTAGACAAACGACCGTGTGAGTGACGGGATACGCTTTCTGTCAGCATAGTGGCCACTTCGCAGTGCGTAAATGGCGGGCCGACTAGAATTCGTCACTGCAATCGAGCCCGAAGTATACCGGGGACGACATACCCCGTGCTGGAAAAAACCCTTATGAATCAAAATGCTGTTACAACATACCCGGTCACCGAGGCTGTAAGACAAGCGCTTGAAATCACCTTGCGCGGTGTCGACGAATTGCTGCCAGCCGATGACTGGACGCAAAAGCTGGCGCGCGCTGAAGCGACGGGCGTGCCTCTGCGCATCAAACTGGGTCTGGATCCTACGGCGCCGGATATTCACTTGGGTCATACGGTGGTGCTCAATAAGATGCGCCAGTTGCAAGATCTGGGCCACACCGTGATCTTTTTGATTGGCGACTTCACGACGCTGATTGGCGACCCCTCGGGCCGCAACTCCACCCGCCCCCCCTTGACGGCAGAGCAAATCAAGGCCAATGCCGAGACGTATTACACGCAGGCCGCCAAGGTGCTGGATCCGTCTAAGACCGAGGTTCGTTACAACAGCGAGTGGTGCGACAAGCTGGGCGCGCGCGGCATGATTGAGCTGTCGGCCAAGTACACCGTAGCGCGCATGATGGAGCGCAACGACTTCCACACCCGCTTTACCGAAGGCAGCTCGATCAGCCTGCACGAGTTCTTGTACCCGCTGCTGCAGGGCTACGACTCGGTGGCGCTCAAGGCCGATCTGGAGCTGGGCGGCACGGACCAGAAGTTCAATTTGATGATGGGCCGCCACCTGCAGGCCGAGTACGGCCAAGAGCAGCAATGCGTGCTGACCATGCCGCTGCTGGTGGGCCTGGACGGCGTGCACAAGATGTCCAAGTCCAAGAACAACTACATCGGCATCACCGAAGACGCCAACACCATGTTTGCCAAGGTGCTGTCGATCTCGGACGATCTGATGTGGGACTGGTACACGCTGCTGTCGTTCAAGAGCATGGCCGAGATCAACGCGTTGAAGGCCGAGATCGCTGCGGGCGGCAATCCCAAGCATGCCAAGGTGGCGCTGGCCAAGGAAATCACCACACGCTTTCACAGCGCGCAAGCGGCCGATGCGGCAGAGCAGGACTTCAACAACCGCGCCAAGGGGGGCATTCCGGACGATATCCCAGAGCTCGCGCTGTCGGGCGCGCCCATGGGCATTGGCGCTTTGCTCAAACAAGCGAATTTGGCACCTTCGACCAGCGAGGCCAACCGCCTGATCGACGGTGGTGGCGTGCGCATTGACGGCACGGTGATCAGCGATCGCGGCCTGAAAGTGGACGCAGGCACCTTTGTGGTGCAAGTGGGCAAACGTAAATTTGCCCGCGTGACCCTGAGCTAAGCACTGGCTCGCCCGAAACCGCTGCTGGGTCAGCGGTTTTTTTACGTCCGCCCGCACGGACCCTGCAGGCAGGGCTTATGCAGCAGTTTGGCCGAAGAAATTCCTAAAAGTAGAGCTACTTGCCTTTGTATAAAGCCATTTTCAGAGTGGTTTGTATATGAAATGCTTATAAATAAAAGGCAAGCAGCTATCACAACATTGTTTTCAAGGCGTCAGGCACGTTGCGCGCAGGCGATGGGCGGCGATTTCTGCAGTCGTCGATGGCGATGGAGCAGAGATAATCGCCCCCACCTGTTGCATCGCGCAGCACTTACGACCGAGCACATCCATGTCTTCTCACGCACTTCCCCTCGACATCGTCATCATGGCTGCCGGCAAAGGCACCCGCATGAAAAGCCGCACCCCCAAGGTGCTGCAAAAACTCGCAGGCCGTGCGCTGCTGCAGCATGTGCTGGACACCGCCGCGCAGTTGCAAGCGCGCTCGGCTGTCGTGATCACGGGCCATGGCGCGCAAGAAGTGGAGGCTGCGATCGCCCAAGGCCGTAGCGCCCAGGCACTGGAGCTGAAGTTTGTGCGCCAAGAGCCCCAACTGGGTACAGGTCACGCCGTGCAGCAAGCCGTGCCCGTGCTGGCGGACGATGGCATGGTGATCGTGCTCTCGGGCGATGTGCCGCTGAC
>JBJEZV010000223.1:0-2703 GCA_051887595.1 Comamonas sp. | reverse complement strand
TGACCGACATCGTCGCCATGGCCGTGGCCGATGGTGTGGACGTGGTGGCGCATCGCATTGACGATGCCGTGCAAGTTGCGGGCGTGAACAGCCCACTGCAATTGGCCGAACTCGAACGTGCCCACCAACTGCGCCAGGCGCAGACGCTGATGGAGCAAGGCGTGCGCTTGGCCGACCCAGCACGCATCGATGTGCGCGACGATGTGCGCGGCAACGCAGCACAACTGGTCTGCGCTCAGGACGTGGACATTGATGTCGGATGTATTTTTACCGGCACGGTCGACATCGGTGAGGGTGCCAGCATCGGTGCGTACTGCCACATCAGCAATGCGACGATTGCGGCCGGTGCAGTCATTCATCCCTATACGCACATTGATGGTGAAAAGCTCGGCGTCCAAGTCGGCGAAGGCGCGCTGATTGGCCCCTTTGCGCGACTGAGACCAGGTGCGCAGCTCGGCAAAGAAGTGCACATTGGCAACTTTGTGGAAGTCAAGAATTCCACCTTGGCCGACGGCGCCAAAGCCAACCACTTGGCCTATCTGGGCGATGCCACTGTGGGCGAGCGCGTGAACTACGGCGCCGGTGCCATCACCGCCAACTACGACGGTGCCAACAAGCACCGCACTGTGATCGAAGCCGATGTGCACGTCGGCAGCAATTGCGTGCTGGTCGCTCCAGTGACCTTGGGCGCTGGTGGCACAGTGGGCGCGGGCTCGACCGTCACCAAGAACACCGCGCCGCAATCATTGACCGTAGCGCGTGGCAAGCAGGTATCGATTGCCAATTGGCAGCGGCCCGTCAAAAAGTCGCAAGGGTGACATCATGGCGATGCCCACCGTCCATGAGCCAACCACACTAGAAGCTGCGTTGCAGCAGCTCGCACAACAGCAGCAGGAGCTGGAGCGCTTGCGCGCCTATGTGCAGGACATGGGCAAAGTGCTGGCCCACGATTTGCGGGCGCCGCTGCGGCATGTGGTGTCATTTGCCCCGCTGTTGACCGAAACCATTGACGAGATGTTGAGCTCAGGATCTGCGGATCCGCAGCTGGCCCAAGATGCCCGCGAATTTGCCGAACTGATGGCGAAATCCTCGCGCAAGATGGCGGATATGGTGGCGGAGCTGGTGCAGCGGCATCCCTACGGCCAATAATTTGCCGACAAGCGATGCCATAGAGCAAAGGCGTACTCTCAGTCCAATGGAATCCGCAGGGTGCACTTGGCCCGTTGGGTGGCAAAAAAAGTCTTGACGTTGCGCACATTGTGGTGGGCTGTAAACAAACGTTGTGCCAGCGCCTGATAGCTAGGCATGTCGCGGCAAGCTAGCACCAAAATAAAGTCAGGGCCAGGGGAGACGCGCCAGCATTGTTGGACTTCGGGGGCTTGTACGGCGTGCTGCTCAAATGCGTCGAGCGCTTCGGCATGTTGGCGCTCCAGCGTCACTTCCACCAGTGCCTGCAGTCCGTATCCCACCAGCGGCGCCAGTACTTCAGGGCGCACGATGGCGATCTGCCTTTCGATCAGTCCCAGCTCATGCAGGCGCCGCACACGCCGAAGGCAAGTGGGAGGGGAGATGTGCAGCTGTTCGGCCAAGCGCACATTGCTTTGCCCAGCATCGATCTGCAACAGGTCTAGGAGCTGTAAGTCGATGGCATCGAGTGTTAAGTTCGATTCATTAATTTCATTTTTCATATATTTTTGAAATTTAATTTCATACTAAAAAATCTATGAAATTAAATTTCTAAACTATCAAAAATTAGATCATATATTTCTTTGGCAGGTCTCTACCATGCAGGTCATTGATTCCAACGGAGATTCTTATGTGCGGCATCGTCGGTGCAGTTTCCACACGCAACATCGTTCCCTTGCTGGTCCAGGGCCTGCAGCGGTTGGAATACCGCGGCTATGACTCCTGTGGCGTGGCGGTGCACCGCATGGTCACGGGCTCGCCCATCAGTCAGGGACTGCAGCGCGCCCGCAGTACCTCGCGGGTAGCGGAATTGCTCGAGCAAGTGCAGCACGATGATCTGCAGGGCCTGACTGGCATTGCCCACACGCGCTGGGCCACCCACGGCGCGCCTGCTGTGCACAACGCACACCCCCATTTCAGCTATGGCCCCGGCGAGACGGTTGACAGCGGCAAGCCCGCACGTGTCGCGCTGGTGCACAACGGCATCATTGAAAACTACGAATCCCTGCGTGCCCAGTTGCAAGCCAAGGGCTACGTGTTTGCTAGCCAGACCGATACCGAAGTGGTGTGCCATCTGGTGGACAGCCTCTACAACGGCGATTTGTTTGATGCGGTCAAGGCGGCACGCGAGCAGTTGCATGGCGCTTATGCGATTGCCGTGATGCACAAGGATGAACCCCACCGCGTGGTGGGCGGTCGCGCAGGCTCGCCGCTGGTGCTGGGCATTGGCGCCGATCACAGCGAATTCTTCTTGGCCAGCGATGCCATGGCCGTGGCCGGTGTGACCGACCAGATCGTCTACTTGGAAGAAGGCGATTTGGTGGACCTGCAACCCGGCCGTTACTGGATTGCCGATCAGACAGGCCATGCTGTGTTGCCAGAGCAGCGCCCCATCAAGACTGTGCAAGCGCACAGCGGTGCCGTGGAGCTGGGGCCTTATCGCCACTACATGCAAAAAGAGATCTTTGAGCAGCCCCGCGCCATTGGCGACACGCTGGAAGGCATCGTCAACATTGC
>JBJEZV010000222.1:4237-5766 GCA_051887595.1 Comamonas sp. | reverse complement strand
TGGCGGAGTTTGATTTGCCCAAGGGCGTGTATCCCGCAGGGCGGCTGGACAAAGATTCTGAAGGTCTGCTGCTGCTGACCGATGATGGCCCGTTGATTGAGCAGCTGCTCAACCCGCGCAATCAAAAGCCGAAAACCTATTGGGCGTTGGTCGAGCGTGTACCCACCGAAGAGAGCCTGCAGCGCATGCGCGAGGGCCTGCGCATTGAGGACTACACCACGCTGCCATGTGAGGCAGCTTTGCTGGAGCCACAACCTGAGGTGGAGCCGCGTGATCCGCCCGTGCGCGTGCGCAAGAGCGTGCAGGATGTGTGGATGCGCATCACGTTGGTCGAAGGCAAAAACCGCCAGGTGCGCAAGATGACGGCGGCCATTGGCCACCCGACGCTGCGCTTGATCCGCCGCAGCATTGCCAATTTAGAGCTGGGCGACTTGGCCCCAGGGCAGTGGAAGGCCATTGCCCGCGAAGACATTCAATGGGGCCACACCGGCACGAATACGTCGGTGACTACCGAGAGCGGTGTGCCTGTGCGTTACGGGGCGAGCCGGGGTGCAACGACTGGTGGGCGTGCGCGTCGCAGCACGGTGGTGTCAGCCCGCACGCCAGGGCGTTGGTTTCAGAAAAAATCCTGATTGTCGGTATTTGCACACAAAATAAGAGCTGCTTGCCTATATTTATCAATGTTTTGCGTATTAAAGATATCGCAAAACATTGATATATCAAGGCAAGCTGCTATCCATCATTTGCCTTGGTGCAAAAAAACGGGGCTTGGTGCCCCGTGTCTGTGATGGTGCTCAGGCCGATTCAATGCTGTCGGTGCTGAATGTCGGTCCTGTGGTGCCGGGCACCCAGCCGGGGTAGGTTTCCATGACTTCGGCAAACAGGGCAGAGTCAATCCAGCGCTGCAGCCAGTCTTGCAGATGGGGCCAAGGTTGCTCGCTCCACTGCGCTTCGTCAATGCGTGCGAATTGACGCACAAAGGGGCGCAGTGCCATGTCTGCCAAGCTGGGATTCAGGCCAAACAGGTAGCCGGTTTCTGCCAGTTGCTCGTCCAGCGCAGCCAGCCAAGTGATGGCATCGGTTTGCGCTTGGTTGACTTCTTCAGCGCTGTAGCGCTCGGGGTATTTGCAGCGGTCCAGGGCTTGTTTGAAGAAGCTGTCGTTGCGGCCAATCAGGGCCAGCATGTCGTCCAGTGTGCCTTGGGTGGTAGCGAGCCAGCCATCAGGATCGTTGGCGCGCAGGGCGTGCAGCATGATCTCCAGGCTTTGGTCAATCACCGTGCCGTCTTGCAGCACCAGCACAGGAACCGTGCCTTTGGGCGAGGCATCCAGCAGCGCCTGGGGTTTGGCGCGCAGGTTGATTTCGCGCAGCTCACAGGCCAAGCCAGCGTGGGCCAATGCCAGACGCGCTCGAATCGCGTAAGGGCAACGGCGAAAGGAATACAACACGGGCAGGGCAGGGGCTTGGGTCATGAACAGACAGGCGCAAAGCGGCTTGAAAAACAATCGAAGCTATCAACTGTACCCGCA
>JBJEZV010000222.1:0-4137 GCA_051887595.1 Comamonas sp. | reverse complement strand
GCAGGCTGGGCTTCGCCACGGTTGGCGATGATGGACTGGATGGCATAGGCCAGCAGCGCCACTTCGCTGTCGTGCCACAGAGGCACGCGGGTGCCGTCGTCCTTGTTGCGCCAGCCGTAACGGATAGGGCCACGGTCCCAGGCGACCTTGCGCAGATCGTCCAGCGCCTTGTCCAGGAAGCCGCCGCGTGCTGCCAGCGACAGCGAGCGCATGGTGGCCGTAATCCATTGCTGGCTTTCGCCGGTCTGGCCCACGGGCATAAAGAATTCGATGGGGCGCTCAATGCCGTCTACCAGCATAAAGCTCACCACCAAATACAGGCGGCGTGCGCCGTCGTGCGTGAAGTACTCGATCTTGTCGACCACGGCGTTCAGCGGACCTTCTGGGCGGCGCTCGACCACCGTGGCCATGTTGCTGTTGTGCACTACTGGGGCCTTGGGCGCTTCCGCAGGCTTGGGTGCATCCACCGACAGCACGGCACCCAAGGTGTCGTTGGGGCGGTAGGTGGCGCAGCCCTTCAGGCCTGCCTTCCAGCTTTCCATATAGAGGGTTTTAAAGTCCTCAAACGGATAGTCAGCCGGAATGTTCACGGTCTTGGAGATGGCTGTGTCGATGTAAGGCTGCACGACACGCATCATGGCCACGTGTTCGGCGGCAGACATTTCCAGCGCGCTCACAAAGTACTCGGGCAGCTGGGCATCGGCGCCGAACATGGCCTTGTACAGGCGATAGGCATGGTCTTCCACGGTGTAAAAGGCGTTGCCACCGTCTGCAGTGCGCTTTTTGCGGTTGTACGTCCACGAGAAAGGTGGCTCGATGCCGTTGGAGGCATTGTCCGCAAAGGCCAGGGACACCGTGCCTGTCGGCGCGATCGACAGCAAGTGGCTGTTGCGAATGCCGTGCTGGCGGATTTCGGCGCGGATCTCTTCGGGCAGGCGCTGGGTGAAGCCGCTTTGCAGGTACTTGTCGGCATCGAACAGCGGGAAGGCACCCTTTTCCTTGGCCAGATCGACAGAAGCCAGGTAGGCCGCATCGCGCATATTGCGGGCGATTTCTTCGCCTTGCTGCACACCGGCTTCGCTGTTGTACTTCAGGCCCAGCATGATCAAGGCATCGCCCAGGCCGGTAAAGCCTACGCCGATGCGGCGCTTTTGTTGCGATTCCTTGTGCTGCTCGGGCAAAGGCCAGACGGTGGCATCCAGCACGTTGTCCAGCATGCGCACCTGAATGCTCACCGCAGCGCGGAAGGCTTCAAAGTCAAAGTACGCATCGGCCGAGAACGGGTTGCGCACAAACTTGGTCAGGATGATGGGGCCCAGATCGCAGCAACCGTAAGGAGGCAATGGCTGCTCGCCGCAGGGGTTGGTGGCGGCAATGGTCTCTGCGTAGTAGAGGTTGTTGTCGGTATTGATGTTGTCGATGAACAAGATACCGGGCTCGGCAAAGTCGTAGGCCGACTTCATGATCGTGTCCCACAGTTCGCGGGCAGAGACCGTCTTGTAAACCCACTTGCCATCGGTGCGCTGATAGGCGCCGCCTTCAATTTGCACATCCGAAGGCGTAGCGACGTGCACCAGTTCCCACTGGCCATCGTTTTCCACGGCTTGCATGAAGTCGCTGGACACGCCCACGGAGACGTTGAAGTTGTTCCAGCGGCCTTTTTGGCGCTTGGCGGTGATGAACTCCAGTACATCGGGATGGTCGATGCGCATCACACCCATCTGCGCGCCACGGCGTGCACCTGCAGACTCCACCGTGGTGCACGAGGCATCAAACACGTCGATGAACGAGCAAGGGCCCGAGGCGTAGGAGTTGGTGCCCTTCACGCGTGCGCCCTTGGGGCGCAGGTTGGAGAAGTCATAGCCCACACCACCGCCGCGGCGCATGGTCTCTGCCGCTTGCGACAGCGCGGTGTAGATGCCGGGGTTGCCGTTTTCATCAAAGCCGTTGGTGGCATCGGCCACGGGCTGGACAAAGCAGTTGATCAGCGTGGCCTTGGTGTCCAGACCGGCTGCAGCCATGATGCGGCCTGCGCCAATGGCGCCTGCTTGCATGTTCTGGAAGAACTTCTCTGCCCACTCGGCGCGCAGCTCAGGCTTTTCCTGATCTGCCAGTGCTTTGGAGACGCGACGGTACAGATCTTCGGCGGTTTGCTCGCCAACAGCCAGATATTTCTCGGCCAAGACATCTTGGCTGATGGGTTGAGTGTTCAAAGAAGTCATTGCGTCTTTGTGAAGTAAATATCGAGGAGCCTTCGCATGCAAGGAGCGTGCAAAAGGCGCATGAACAAAAAAAGAATGGCCGACGTCTAGCGTCCAGCCTGGGAGGGAATTTCAGGGCCTCAAGCGGCCTCGCCAAGCGAATGGCGACACCGCTGTTTGTACCGAAATTTAGCCCCATTTGTGGCTCGACACACAATAGGTAGTGCTTGCCGCAAGGTCTTAACGCTAGAGAGCACAGTCTAGTGTAGGCACGCAGGGGATGCCATAGGACTTGCGCTGGGAAGGGATTTTAGACCCCGAAATGATTCAAAAAAGATAGCAAAATTGCGTGCTTGAACCACCAACAGCCTTGAAATAATTGACGTTTCCGAAGGCCCAAATTTTTTCTTGAAGGTGTGATGAATTGCAACAAGCCCCGCCGCAAGGGCTTGTGCAAAAACGCGATCTGCGCTTGGTGAAGTGCGGACTTACAGATACTTGACCAGCACCTGGCTTTTGCGGTTCCAGTTGTATTTGGCTTTGCGCGCCTCGGGCAGCCAATCGGGGCTGACGGGCTGAAACCCCCGCTTGATGAACCAGTGCATGGTGCGTGTGGTCAAGACAAACAAACTGGTGCAGCCCAGATTGCGGGCGCGTTGCTCGATGCGCTTGAGCAGCTTTTCCCCATCGCCCGTGCCTTGGGCCTTGGGAGAGACGGTGACGGCCGCCATTTCCGCGGTTTGGTTTTCGAGATACGGATGCAGGGCCGCGCAGCCAAAGATCACGCCGTCGTGCTCGATCACGGTGTAGCTGGCAATGTCGCGTTCGATTTCGGTGCGGTCACGCTTGACCAAGGTGCCGTCGTTTTCAAACGGCTCAATGAGCTGGATGATGCCGCCCACGTCGTCAATGGTGGCCTCACGCAGCTCTTCGAGTTTTTCGTCGATGACCATGGTGCCGATGCCGTCGTGCACATAAATCTCCAGCAGCAGCGCGCCGTCCACCGCAAAAGGCAGGATGTGGCTGCGCTCAACGCCGTGCTCGCACGCGCGCACGCAGTGTTGCAAGTAAAAGCCGGTGTCGGTGGGCAGCTGGGGCGGAGGCAGCTCGGCCAGCAGCTTGCGGGCCTGGGCCAGGGGCAGTTCGGTGTCGATGGGGTTGTCTTCGCCCTCGGGGGCCAGTGGGTCGGTGCGCACGCCAGGCACTTCGGTCAGGAAGATGAGCTTGTCGGCCTTGAGTTCGCTGGCCACGCGCGTGGCGACTTCTTCCATGCTCAGGTTGAAAGCCTCGCCTGTGGGTGAGAAGCCAAAGGGCGAAATCAACACCATGGCTTCAGAGTCGAGCGCGCGCTGGATGCCCTCCACATCGACCTTGCGCACCAAGCCGGAATGCATGAAATCGATGCCATCCACAATGCCCACGGGCCGTGCGGTCAAGAAGTTGCCCGACATCACGCGCACACGTGCGCCGGCCATGGGTGTGTTGGGCAGACCTTGGCTGAAGGCGGCTTCGATTTCATAGCGCAGCTGGCCGGCCGCCTCTTGGGCGCAGTCCAGCGCCACGCTGTCGGTGATGCGCACACCGTTGTAGTAAGCGGGCTCTTGGCCTTTGAGGCGCAACTGCTCGTTGACTTGGGGCCGAAAGCCGTGCACCAGCACGATCTTCACGCCCATGGCTTGAATCAGTGCCAGATCCTGCACGATGCCTTGGAGCTTGCCTGCGGCAATGGCTTCGCCTGTGATGCCCACTACAAAGGTCTGGTGTCGGAACTTGTGGATGTAAGGCGCCACAGACCGAAACCAGGGAACAAAAGTGAAGTTGAAAACAGTGGACATGGCAAACAGACGGCAAAGGGAAAAAAGGCCCGCGGTCCCAAAGAGCGCAAGCCCGCGGCAAGTGTAGCGGCGCTGTGGCGCATCGCGCAGTTTTTGGTTGC
>JBJEZV010000221.1:0-5811 GCA_051887595.1 Comamonas sp. | reverse complement strand
GAAACTGGTAGTTGGCTTGCGGCCTGCTGCAGTTGAAGACTTAAATCAGACATGGGTGACCTGACCTAAAGACTCCCCACAGGGAGGTGCGGTTTGCACGGTTAAAAAGACAAAACCGGCCAAGCCAGTATCAATGGGACAGGAGCGCAAGAGCCGATGTCCGTCATTGCATGGGCATGTGCCGGTTCGACGGGAAAGGGATTGTATGCGGTGGGGTTATTTCCGCCAGCCCTTTATGTGTATTTCCGGGGCACCAGAACACGGTAGATGAGCAAAAGTCTTGCCAGTTTGCAAAGATGCGGTCTTTGTTCGGGGTGCAACGCGCTCCAAGCCTAAAATCTTGGGTTTCCCCATCCTTGTCTGCACACCATGCCCAAATCCAAAACCATCGCAATGGCTGACATTGCCACTCCCCCGCAAAGCTATGAATTGGCGTTGGCGGAGTTGGAGAGTCTGGCGGTGGCCATGGAGTCAGGGCAGATGCCTCTCGGAGAGATGATGAACGGCTACCGCCGCGCGTCTTTTCTTTTGGAGTACTGTCGCCAGCAACTCGACGGTGTGGAGGCGCAAATCCGTGCCCTCGACGACGGACAAATCAAGAAATGGTCCCAAGAATGAGCGGGGCCACAATGGAAGTTCAGACTTTGACAATCGATAGCACCCATTCCCCGGCGCCGCATTTTGACTTTTCTGCCTGGATGCACGAGCAACTGCAGCGTGTGGAACAGGCCCTCAATCAATGGGTCGGGCTGGATGCGCCTGCAGGCCTGGGCGATGCCATGCGTTATGCCGTGCTCGATGGAGGCAAGCGATTGCGCCCTTTGTTGGTACTGGCTGCAGCGCAGTCGGTCCAAGGACTGCCTGAAGCGGCGGTACGCGCAGCGTGCGCGGTGGAATTGATTCACGCTTATTCCTTGGTGCACGACGATATGCCCTGCATGGACAACGACGTGCTGCGCCGAGGCAAACCCACCGTACACGTGCAGTTCGGCGAAGCCCAAGCCTTGTTGGCTGGGGACGCTTTGCAAGCACTGGCGTTTGAGCTGCTGACGCCGCTAGATCTTGGAGTGCCAGTGGGTATCCAGGCCAAGTTGTGCCGCTTGCTGGCGCAGGCGGCTGGCTCGCAAGGCATGGCCGGTGGCCAGGCGATTGATTTGGCGAGTGTGGGCAAAGCATTGGATGAAGAACAGCTGAGCCACATGCACCGACTGAAAACCGGTGCTTTGCTCGAAGCCAGTGTGACCATGGGCGTGGCCTGTGGTGTAGCCACCCCAGGGGCACAATCGGCCTTGCAGCGGTATGCACAGGTATTGGGACTGGCATTTCAAGTGGTCGACGATGTGCTGGATGTGGTGGCTGATGCCGCAACCTTGGGCAAGACGCCTGGCAAAGATGCTGCCAATGACAAGCCCACTTATGTTTCGCTGCTGGGTCTGGATGGCGCACGCAGCTATGCACAGAACCTGCTGCAACAGGCCTTGCAGGCTTTGCAAGACAGCCAACTCGACGATGTGCGTGCACTGACTGCACTGGCGCACATGGTGGTGGGGCGCAGCCATTGAGCCCTTTTTGCGCACAACGTCGAATTTCTCCTATTGCTAGGGCAGTCGCTGCACGCTCACACTGTGCCACCGATTGCCCGCACCCCCTACGATAAGCCGATGACAACCAACGCCTACCCACTGCTGCAGAAAGTCAACTCACCTGCTGATGTGCGCAGTTTGTCGCGCAGCGACCTCAAGACCTTGTCCCAAGAATTGCGCAACTACGTGCTGGACAGCGTCTCCAAGACCGGTGGGCACCTGAGTTCCAATCTGGGTACGGTAGAGCTGACCATTGCGCTGCACCATGTCTTCAATACGCCCTATGACCGTATTGTTTGGGACGTGGGTCACCAAACCTATCCGCACAAAATCCTGACCGGGCGTCGCGATCGGATGGATTCGCTGCGCCAGTTGGGGGGCATTTCGGGTTTCCCATTGCGCACGGAGAGCGAATACGACGCTTTTGGCGCAGGACACTCTTCGACCAGTATTTCAGCCGCGCTGGGCATGGCCATGGCAGCCAAACGCAAAGGCGAAGATCGCCGCGCCATTGCGGTGATTGGTGACGGGGCAATGACAGCGGGCATGGCTTTTGAAGCCATGAACAATGCAGGCGTGCTCGACGGCAATTTGCTCGTCATTCTCAATGACAACGATATGAGCATCAGCCCTCCCGTGGGCGCGCTCAACCGTTATTTGGCCCAGCTTATGAGCGGGCAGTTTTATGCTGCGGCGCGCAATGTGGGCAAGAACGTGCTCAAGCAAGTGCCTCCGCTGCTGGAGCTGGCCAAACGCTTTGAGCAACATGCCAAAGGTATGGTGGTGCCAGCCACCATGTTTGAAAACTTTGGCTTTAACTATATTGGCCCCATTGATGGCCACGATTTGGATTCGCTCATCCCCACGCTGGAAAACATCCGTAGCTTGGAGGGGCCACAGTTTTTGCACGTGGTCACGAAAAAAGGCCATGGCTACAAGTTGGCCGAGGCTGACCCCATAACCTACCACGGCCCAGGTAAATTCGATCCGGCGGTGGGTATCGTGAAATCAACCGCGCCGTCCAAGCCCACATTTACGCAGATTTTTGGCCAGTGGTTGTGCGACATGGCAGCCCAGGACCAGCGTCTGGTAGGCATCACGCCAGCCATGCGTGAAGGCTCGGGCATGGTGGAGTTTGAAAAGCGCTTTCCAGACCGCTACTACGATGTAGGTATTGCCGAGCAGCATGCGGTCACGTTTGCGGCAGGTATGGCTTGTGAAGGCGTCAAGCCCGTGGTCGCCATCTATTCGACTTTTTTGCAGCGCGCCTATGACCAGCTGATCCACGATGTGGCGCTGCAAAAGTTGCCCATGGTGTTTGCGTTGGATCGTGCTGGCTTGGTCGGTGCGGATGGCGCCACGCATGCAGGCGCTTATGACATCGCCTATGTGCGTTGCATTCCCAATATGAGCATGGCCACTCCCGCTGATGAGCGCGAAACGCGCCAGTTGCTGACCACTGCGTTTGAACAGGATCACCCGGTCTGTGTGCGCTATCCACGTGGTGCTGGCGTAGGAGTGCCTGCCTTGCAAGACTTGTCTGCTTTGCCTTTTGGTAAGGGTGAGGTGCGTCGTCAAAGTCAAGCTTTGCGCATGGGTGTCGATGGCAACTCCAAGCCGCGCATTGCTATTTTGGCTTTTGGTACGTTGCTCTACCCTGCACTGGAAGTTGCGGACAAGCTCGACGCCACCGTGGCCAACATGCGCTGGGTCAAGCCGCTGGACGTGGAGCTGGTGCGCGAGTTGGCTGAAAGCCATGATGCGCTGGTTACGCTGGAAGAGGGGTGTATTGCTGGTGGCGCAGGTGCTGCAGTGTCTGAAGCTTTGGCGCATGCTGGCATCACTTTGCCTGTGCTCCATCTGGGCCTTCCCGACCATTTCATTGAGCACGGCGACCCCGTGAAGCTGTTGGCATTGCAAGGTTTGAATGCCGAAGGTATCGAGCGCAGCATTTGCACGCGTTTTTTGACCGCTGCTGCTTGAGCGCACACTGCTTTCAGACAGTTGGCAGCCATTGTGGCCGCTGTCTGACATTTGGCTGAAGAAAGTCGGAGTATTTGGGGTTTACCCCCGGCGGTCTGAGATTTTTCCGTTCCTAAAATTCGCACGCCCATGCTGAATCTGCGTGGTGCTCACAGCTGTGACTGCAGCAGCTGCATGTGCAAATTTAAGGAGAAATAATGGACCGTCGTTCACTGATCAAAAAAGCGGGCATTGCTGGCGTATTGGCCGCTGGTGCTGCGCCCGCCGTACATGCACAACCTGCAGTGCGCTGGCGTCTGGCCTCCAGCTTCCCCAAGTCGCTGGACACGATTTTTGGCAGCGCTGAAAAATTTGCAAGAACCATCAAAACGCTGTCGGGCGGCAAGTTTGAAGTCTCGCTGCACGCTGCTGGCGAGCTGATGCCTGCCTTCGGTGTGGTGGATGCGATTGAAAACGGCACCATCGAAATGGCGCAAACTGCGCCTTACTACTTCACCGGCAAGAACGCGATCTTCGCATTTGGTTGCGCTGTGCCTTTTGGCCTGACAGCCCGCCAGATGGATGCCTGGATGGAGCACGGCAACGGCCGCAAGTTGTTCGACAAGTTCTGCGCCAACTACAACATCAAGAGCTATAGCGCGGGCAATACTGGCACACAGATGGGCGGCTGGTACCGCAAGGAAATCAAGTCGGTTGCGGATCTGAAGGGTCTGAAGATGCGCTTGGGTGGTGGCCTGTTCGGTGAGGCCATGGCTAAGCTGGGCGTGGTGTCGCAAAACATGCCCGCTGGTGATGTGTACCAAGCACTGGAAAAAGGCACGTTGGACTCCACCGAGTTCGTAGGCCCCTACGACGACCAAAAGCTCGGCTTTAACAAGGTCGCGCCTTTCTACTACTACCCCGGTTGGTGGGAAGGTGGTGCAGAGCTGGAGTTCTTTGTGAACACCAAGGCTTATGCAGCTTTGTCGTCCGAATACAAAGAAATGGTGGACGTGGCGACGCGCGTGGCTGCCCGTGACATGACGGCCAAGTACGACACCTTCAACCCCATTGCGATCAAGAAGCTGGTGGCCGACAAGACGCAGCTCAAGGCATTCCCCAAGGACGTGATGGACGCAGGTTTCAAGGCTTCGATGGAGGTGTTTGCCGAGCACGAAGCGCGCGACCCAGCCTTCAAGGAAATCCACCAAGACATGCGCGCATTCCAGCGCGACCAACTGCTGTGGGAGCGCTTCTCTGAGCTGCGCTACAACCAGTACATGACATCGGTCAAAGTTTAATGGGATGGCTGCCAAGGTCACACACCTTTGCAGCGCATCGCATTAAAAAGCCGGGAATTGCAGCGAAATCGCTGAACCACAATTCCCGGCTTTTTTGTGCCTGACATCCGCCAAAGAAGTGGTGCAGGAGGGAGTGGTGAGTGTCTCAATACAACCAAGGAGTCCTTTCATCATGGATCGTCGTTCTCTGCTGAAAAACGCTGGTATCGCCGGCGTTTTGGCTGCCGGTGCAGCCCCAGCTGTACATGCACAACCTGCGGTACGCTGGCGCATAGCCTCTAGTTTTCCCAAGTCCCTGGATACGATTTACGGCGCAGCCGATGTGTTTGCCCAAGCGGTCAAAAGCATGACTGGGGGCAAGTTTGAAGTTTCCGTTCACCAGGCGGGTGAACTGATGCCTGCCTTCAATGTGGTCGATGGTGTGCAAAACGGCGCTGTGGAAGCCGCGCACACTGCCCCGTACTACTTCTTCGGTAAAAACGAAGTGTTTGCCATTGGTGGTGCTATTCCATTCGGCATGAACTCGCGCCAGCTGACTTCGTGGATGGTCGATGGCAATGGCGGCAAGCTCATGAACGAGTTCTACGCCAAGTACAACATCGTGCCCATGATCTGCGGCAACACTGGCGCACAAATGGGCGGCTGGTTCCGCAAGGAAGTGAAGTCGGTCGATGACATCAAGGGACTGAAGTTCCGTGTGGGTGGCTTTGCAGGCCGCGTGATCGAAAAGATGGGCGGTGTGCCGCAAAACATTCCAGCTGGCGAGATTTACCAGTCGCTGGAAAAAGGCACCATCGATGCGGCCGAATGGATTGGTCCTTACGATGACTTGAAGCTGGGCCTGAACAAGGTCGCGCCTTATTACTACTACCCCGGCTGGTGGGAAGGTTCGCTGAACTTGTCGCTGTATATCAACGACAAGGCCTTCAACGCGCTGAGCAATGAGTACAAGGCCATCGTCAAGG
>JBJEZV010000220.1:1804-5836 GCA_051887595.1 Comamonas sp. | reverse complement strand
CAGAGCTGGTGCTGGGCGTGTCCGCGGTGTTCGTGGAAGACGGCCTGGGCGGGGTAGTGGAAGATCCGTTTGGCGCCGGTTTTTGCTTGATTTTGGTGGGCCTGTTCTTCGCGTACAAGCTCTACAAAAAGCACTTGATCACCATTGGCGACTACTACCGCCTGCGCTATGGCCGCACGATTGAGTTGCTGTGCTCGGTCATCATCATCTTCAGCTATCTGGGCTGGGTGGCCGCGCAAGTGACGGCGCTGGGTCTGATTTTCAATTTGCTGACCGGCGGCGCCATGAGCTTGGTGCAAGGCATGGTGCTGGGCACGCTGATTGTGCTGTTCTACACCCTGTTTGGTGGCATGTGGTCGGTGGCGATCACGGACTTGGTGCAGATGGTGGTGATTTGCCTGGGTCTGGTGGCGATTGCCTGGTTTGCCGGTGATTTGGCTGGCGGTGCTGATAAGGTCATCGATTACGCCGTGGCCGAAGGCAAGATGCAGTTCTTCCCGCAAGAGGCAGATACCAAGACGTGGCTGTTTTTCTTTGCCGCAGCCATCACCATGATGCTGGGCTCCATCCCCCAGCAGGACGTGTTCCAGCGCGTGATGTCGTCCAAAAATGAAAATGTGGCGCGCTTGGGTCCCATCATCGGCGGCACGCTCTATATTTTGTTTGCCTTCATCCCCATGTTTGTGGTGACGGCAGCGGTGTTGATCATGCCCGAAGCCACGCAGGCTCTGATGGCGGACGATCCCCAAAAGATCTTGCCCACGCTGGTGATGGAGCACATGCCAGTGGCCCTGCAAATTGCGTTTTTTGGTGCACTGCTGTCGGCCATCATGTCCACCGCTTCGGCGACCATGCTGGCACCTTCGACCTCGTTTGTCGAAAACGTGCTGCGCAACTTGCGCCCCGGCATGAGCGATGCACAAACACTCAAGGCCATGCGCGTGACGGTGGTGGTTTTCACGGCTTGTGTGTTGGTGTATGCCATCAGCATGCAAGACAGCTCCATCTATGAAATGGTGGCGGGTGCTTATCAAGTGCCGCTGGTGGGCGCTTTTGTGCCACTGGTGTGCGGTCTGTACTGGAAGCGTGCCACTACGCAAGGTGCGCTGCTGGCCGTGGCTTTGGGTCTGGGTGTGTGGCTGACCTTTATCTTCATCCCCGGTTGGGCCGATGCATTCCCGCAGCAACTTGCCGGTGTGCTGGCCGCCTTTGTGGGCATGATTTTTGGCTCGTTGGCTCCCCAGTTCATTGTCAACCAGCAAGATGAAGTGAAGCGCTACCAGGGCTCTGAAGCCTGAGCGTTACACCGCTCTCGGTTATCAAAGGCGCTGCGGCGCCTTTGTTGTTGGCGGTCCCGGGGGCAGTTTGCTAGTGCGCGCAGGCCCTGCTTGCAGCGCAAAAATGGCTCCCGCCTATAATCGAGGGTTTTTGCGCATTTCCCCTGACGGGTCTTACGTTCGTTCAACCAAAGCTATGCCTATTTACGCTTACAAGTGTGGCGCTTGTGGCCACGCCAAAGATGTCCTCCAGAAGATGTCCGATGCTCCGCTGACCGATTGCCCTGCCTGTGGCGCGTCGGCGTTTTCCAAGCAATTGACGGCGCCAGGTTTTCAGCTCAAAGGTACGGGCTGGTACGCCACAGACTTCAAGGGAAGCAGCAGCGCCAGCGCTGCTGCACCTGCCTGTGACAACGGCGGCAGTGCCTGCGCTGCAGCAGGCTGTTCTGCAGCCGCAGAAGCTTAAGGCGCTCTATGTCTGCATTGCGCAAATGGCTTTTCACCGGTCTGCTGGTCCTAGTGCCCGGCGTGATCACGGTGTGGGTGCTGCACTGGATCATCAGTACGTTGGACCAGACACTGCAGCTCTTGCCCGCCCAGTGGCAGCCCGACTATCTGCTGGGCATGCACATTCCCGGTTTTGGGGTGTTGCTGACGGTGCTGGTGCTGCTGCTCATTGGCGCCATTGCGAGCAATTTCGTAGGCCGCAAGTTGGTGTCTTGGGGTGATGCCATCATCAGCCGCATCCCAGTGGTACGCTCGATTTATTCCAGCGTCAAGCAAGTGTCGGATACGGTGTTTTCGGACAGCGGCAACGCTTTCCGCACAGCCGTGTTGGTGCAATGGCCCCGTGAAGGGGTGTGGACGGTGGCCTTCATCACGGGTAGCCCCTCGGGTGAAGTGGCTGCTTATTTGCGCGACGAATACGTGAGCGTGTTTGTGCCCACCACGCCCAATCCCACGGGTGGCTATTTCGTGATGATGCGCAAGAGCGATTGCGTGGAATTGGAGATGAGCGTGGATACCGCGCTCAAATACATCGTCTCCATGGGTGTGGTGGCGCCTCCGCCCCTGCCTGTGCCAGACGAAGAACGATAAACAACCAAACAGCGCGTCCCACAAGGGCGCAGGAAGATAAACCATGGCCATGCGCTCTGAATATTGCGGTCTAGTGACCGAAGCCCTGATGGGCCAAACCGTAACCCTGTGCGGCTGGGTGAATCGTCGCCGCGACCACGGCGGTGTGATCTTTATTGACCTGCGTGACCGTGAAGGTTATGTGCAGGTGGTGTGCGATCCTGACCGCCCTGAGATGTTCAAGGTGGCCGAGGACATCCGCAACGAATACTGCGTGCAGGTCAAGGGTGTGGTGCGTGCGCGCCCCGCTGGCACGACCAACGACAAGCTCAAGAGCGGCCAGATTGAAGTGCTGTGCCATGAGCTGAATGTGCTCAACGCGGCCGTGACGCCTCCCTTCCAGGTGGACGACGAGAACCTGTCCGAAAACGTGCGTTTGACCAACCGCGTGATGGACCTGCGCCGTCCCCAGATGCAGCGCAACCTGATGCTGCGCTACAAGACTTCGATCCAGGTGCGCAACTTCCTGGATAAGCTGGGCTTTATCGACATCGAAACCCCCATGCTGGGCAAGTCCACCCCCGAAGGTGCCCGCGACTACCTCGTGCCTTCGCGCGTGCACGATGGCCAGTTCTTCGCGCTGCCCCAGTCGCCCCAGCTGTACAAGCAGATGCTGATGGTTTCGGGCTTTGACCGTTACTACCAGATCACCAAGTGCTTCCGTGACGAAGACTTGCGCGCGGACCGCCAGCCAGAATTCACACAGATCGACTGCGAAACTTCGTTCCTGAACGAAGAAGAAATCCGCGCCATCTTCCAGCAAATGATCACCGAAGTGTTCAAGCAGCAGCTGGATGTGGATCTGGGCGAATTCCCCATCATGACCTACCAAGATGCGGCCTTCCGCTTTGGTTCGGACAAGCCTGACCTGCGCGTGAAGCTCGAATTCACCGAGCTGACCGACGTGATGGCCGACGTGGACTTCAAGGTGTTCTCGACCCCTGCGACCACCAAGGGTGGCCGCGTGGTGGCCTTGCGTGTGCCCGGTGGCGCCCAGATTTCGCGTGGCGAAATCGACCAGTACACCGACTTTGTGAAGATCTACGGCGCCAAGGGCTTGGCCTGGATCAAGGTCAACGAAGTGGCCAAGGGCCGTGACGGCCTGCAGTCGCCCATCGTGAAGAACCTGCACGATGCAGCGATCGCTGAAATCTTGAAGCGCACAGGCGCCCAAGACGGCGACCTGATCTTCTTTGGCGCAGACAAGGAAAAGATCGTCAATGACTCTATCGGCGCACTGCGTTTGAAGATCGGTCACAGCGAGTTCGGTAAGAAGAGCGGCCTGTTTGAAGACAAGTGGGCACCGCTGTGGGTGGTGGACTTCCCCATGTTCGAGCATGACGAGGAAGAAAACCGCTGGGTGGCGGTGCACCACCCCTTCACATCGCCCAAGGACGGTCACGAAGACCTGATGGCAACCGACCCCGGCAAGTGCATTGCCAAGGCCTACGATATGGTCTTGAACGGTTGGGAGCTGGGCGGTGGCTCGGTGCGTATCCACCGTGCTGACGTGCAAGCCAAGGTGTTTGCCGCGCTGAACATCACGCCCGAGCAGCAACGCGCCAAGTTCGGCTACCTGCTGGACGCGCTGCAGTACGGTGCGCCTCCCCACGGTGGT
>JBJEZV010000220.1:0-1704 GCA_051887595.1 Comamonas sp. | reverse complement strand
AAAGGGGTGCAAGGGCTGGGGCCTACCCGCCGACTAGAAATCCACAACCTAGGATTGGCGGTGGAGCAGCTGGATGCGGACATCGTATGCCTGCAAGAAGTGCGCAAGATGAACCGCCGCGAGGCGGCTTACTTTGACAACTGGCCGCAGGTGTCCCAGGCGGAGTTCTTGGCGCCTGAAGGCTACGAGGCCGTCTATCACACCAATGCCTATACGCGCGATGGGGAGCACGGTAATGCTTTGCTCAGCCGCTGGCCGGTCAGAGACATCAAGCACCTGGACGTGTCAGACCACCGTTTTGAGCACCGTGGCCTGTTGCATGCTGAGGTGGTGTTCCAAGGCCGCTCCGTGCACACGGTGGTGGTGCATTTGGGGCTGATTTCCGGCAGCCGTGTGCGCCAGATTCAGCAGCTGCAGCAGTTCATTGAACGCGAAGTCCCACCCAGTGCGCCAGTGGTGGTGGCGGGCGACTTCAATGACTGGGGCAACCACATCAAGCGCATGCTTTCGGGCTTTGGCATGTACGAGTACGACGGGGATCGATCGACCTTTACCTATCCTGCGCGTTTGCCGCTGGCGCAGCTCGATCACGTCTATGTGCGGGGGCTGGATCCGGTCAGTTTGACGGTGCCGCAGGGGCGCATCTGGTGGCGCATGTCTGACCATTTGCCGTTGATTGCCGAGTTCAAACTTTGACGGCAGGCACAAATCCATGGGCGGTGTCAGCGCGCTGATTCACTGTTACCATGCCGCCCATGTTTCAAGATTTGGTTGCCGCATCCAACAAACAGCCCGCTGGCGATGACCAGCATGGTCTTCCCGTATCCGTCAAGATTCGCGAACGGGTGCAGGCAGCCGGGCGCAGTTTTCATGCCAATGACAACATCGCTGACTTCATCGAGCCTGGTGAGCTAGAGCAGCTGCTCGACGAAGTCGAAGCCAAGATGCAAGGCGTGCTCGACAGCATGGTGATTGACACCGTCAACGACCACAACAGCCAGGCCACGGCACGCCGTGTGGCCAAGATGTACCTCAAAGAGGTATTTGCAGGTCGTTATACCAAGCAGCCCAGCATCACCGAATTTCCCAATGGCAAGCACCTCAATGAGCTGATGATCGTTGGCCCGATTACGGTGCGCTCGGCTTGCAGCCACCACCTGTGCCCGGTCATGGGCAAGGTCTGGATTGGCGTGATGCCCAACAAGAACACCAATGTGATTGGGCTGTCCAAGTACGCACGTCTGGTGGACTGGGTGCTGGGCCGCCCCCAGATTCAGGAAGAGGCCATCATTCAGTTGGCGGACTTGATCATGGAAAAGACCCGTCCAGATGGATTGGCGGTGGTCATGGAGTGCTCGCACTTTTGCATGTCTTGGCGCGGTGTGCGTGAGAAAGACAGCAAGATGCTCAACTCGGTCATGCGTGGTGCCTTCCTCAAGGACCCCACGCTGCGCCGCGAGTTTCTGGCCTTGATTCCAGGTCGTCGCAACGACTGACATTCCTTTGCTTCCCGCTTCGTGGTTTTCCCTGCACAGGCTGCGCATTGCGCAGCCTGTGTCGTTTCAGCAGGCATGATTGCGTTTTGCAATGGTCTGTGTGTGGGGTTATGTCGGTACAAGCTTTTGTGTTGATCTTGTTGGCGGGTGTGATTCATGCAGGCTGGAACATTGCCGCCAAAAAAGCAGGAGGGGATGCCCGGTTTGC
>JBJEZV010000219.1:0-5898 GCA_051887595.1 Comamonas sp. | reverse complement strand
GCGAAGGTGGTCGTACTGTTGGCGCCGGTGTGGTTGCCAAGATCATTGCCTAATTCTTAGGAAAGCTAGGAATTAGTAATGTCTAAGCAAAAAATCCGTATCCGTCTGAAGGCTTTCGATTACAAGTTGATCGACCAGTCTGCAGCCGAAATCGTTGACACCGCCAAGCGTACTGGCGCGATCGTTAAGGGTCCTGTGCCTCTGCCTACACGCATGAAGCGCTTCGACATCCTGCGTTCGCCCCACGTGAACAAGACTTCGCGTGACCAGCTGGAAATCCGCACTCACCAACGTCTGATGGACATTGTCGATCCTACCGACAAGACTGTTGACGCTTTGATGAAGCTGGACCTGCCTGCTGGCGTGGACGTCGAAATCAAACTGCAATAAGAACTTAAGCGGCGCTGGTGACAGCGCCTCGTAAGGTCTTCCTTTAACGCGAACTTGCTTGAAAAAGCAGTTCGCGTTAAAATTTGGAGCTTCGCCAAAAGTGGCGGAGTTTTATTAACCTTCTTTCGTGCACTTCGATGAAGATCGACTGGGTGCAACGCTGGGCCAATTGCAGTTACAGCGGCGAGAGTTTTGGAGCAAACAAATGAGTCTGAGCAACTCCCTGGGGTTGCTGGGCCGCAAGGTGGGCATGATGCGTCTGTTCACTGATGATGGGGACGCAGTGCCTGTCACAGTGGTGGATGTTTCTAACAACCGCGTGACCCAGGTCAAAACCCAAGAGAACGATGGCTATGTGGCTTTGCAAGTCACATTCGGTACACGCAAGGCATCTCGCGTGACCAAGCCTGAAGCTGGCCACCTCGCTAAGGCGGGCGTTGAAGCCGGTGAAGTCACCAAAGAATTCCACGTTACCGAAGAGATCGCTGCCAAGTACGCAGCAGGCGCAGCCCTGCCCGTGGCCGATCTGTTCAGCGTGGGCCAGAAGGTGGACGTACAAGGTACGACCATTGGTAAGGGCTTTGCTGGCACGATCAAGCGTCACAACTTTGGCGCCCAGCGTAACTCCCACGGTAACAGCCGTTCGCACCGCGTGCCTGGCTCTATCGGTATGGCACAAGACCCAGGTCGTGTGTTCCCCGGTAAGCGTATGACTGGTCACATGGGCGTTGACACCGTGACTACCCAAAACCTGGACGTGGTTCGTATTGACGAAGCACGCCAACTGCTCTTGATCAAGGGCGCTATCCCCGGAGCCAAGGGCGGTTTCGTGTCGGTGCGTCCAGCCATCAAGGCTAAAGCTTCCAAAGGAGCGAACTAATGCAGCTCGAACTCCTGAATGAACAAGGTCAAGCTGCGTCGACATTTGACGCACCTGAAACCGTGTTCGGTCGTGCCTATAACGAAGATCTGATCCACCAACTGGTCACTGCCTTCCGCGCCAATGGTCGCCAAGGTACCCGTGCTCAGAAGGATCGTGAGCAAGTTCGTCACACCACAGCCAAGCCTTTTAAACAAAAGGGTACAGGTCGTGCTCGTGCCGGTATGTCTTCCTCGCCTCTGTGGCGTGGGGGCGGTCGCACCTTCCCTAATCTGCCTGAAGAAAATTTCACGCAGAAGATCAACAAGAAGATGTACCGCGCAGGTATGGCTTCCATCCTGTCTCAGCTGGCCCGCGAAGGCCGTCTGGCCGTGGTGGAATCCCTGACCGTTGACACTCCCAAGACCAAGGTTCTGGCTGACAAGTTCAAGTCCATGAATCTGCAGTCGTCGGTGATGGTGATCGCCGAAGAGATCGACGAGAACCTGTACCTGGCTTCCCGCAACCTGAAGAACGTGTTCGTGGTGGAACCCCGCTACGCTGACCCCGTTTCTCTGGTGCATTACAAGAAAGTGCTCATCACCAAGGGCGCAATCGACAAACTCAAGGAGATGTTCGCATGAGCACTACCAAGTTTGACGAAGGTCGTCTGATGCAAGTGTTGGTCGCTCCCATCGTGTCCGAAAAGGCCACCATGGTTGCTGAACAGTCCAACGCTGTGACTTTCAAGGTGCTGCAAAACGCTACCAAGCACGAAATCAAGGCTGCAGTTGAGCTGCTGTTCAAGGTTGAAGTGTTGGGCGTTTCTGTGGTGAACACCAAGGGCAAGACCAAGCGCTTTGGCAAGACCATCGGCCGCCGTGACAACGTGCGCAAGGCTTATGTGCGTCTGAAGCCCGGTCAAGAGCTGAACCTGTCTGGGGAGGCTGCTTAATCATGGCTGTTATCAAACTCAAACCTACTTCGCCTGGCCGTCGCGGCGCGGTGAAGGTGACACGTGACCACCTGTACAAGGGCCCTGGTTTCGCTCCTTTGTTGGAAGCGCAATCTGAAAAGGCCGGTCGTAACAACAACGGTCACATCACAACACGCCACAAGGGCGGTGGTCACAAGCACCACTACCGCGTGGTGGACTTCAAGCGCAACAAGGACGGTATCCCCGCCAAGGTTGAGCGCATTGAATACGACCCTAACCGTTCCGCTCACATCGCTTTGGTGTGCTATGCAGACGGCGAGCGTCGCTACATCATTGCTCCTCGTAACCTGGCTGTGGGCGCCACCATCGTGAGCGGCTCCGAAGCCCCTATCCGCGTTGGTAACACCCTGCCTATCCGCAACATCCCCGTGGGTTCGACCATCCACTGTATCGAACTGCAACCTGCAGGCGGCGCGCAAATCGCCCGTTCCGCTGGTGCGTCCGCTACGCTGCTGGCCCGCGAAGGCGTCTACGCTCAAGTGCGTATGCGTTCTGGCGAAGTGCGCAAGATTCACATCGAATGCCGCGCCACCATCGGTGAAGTTGCCAACGAAGAACACAGCCTGCGCCGCTTCGGTAAGGCCGGTGTGAAGCGTTGGATGGGTATTCGTCCTACCGTCCGCGGTACTGCCATGAACCCAATCGACCACCCACATGGTGGTGGTGAAGGTAAGACCGGCGAAGGCCGTCACGCAGTTGACCCATGGGGCAACCTGACGAAGGGCTACCGCACCCGTAACAACAAACGCACACAAAACATGATTGTGTCGCGTCGTAAAAAGTAAGGGGTAGCAAATGACTCGTTCTCTCAAAAAGGGTCCGTTTGTTGACCATCACTTGGTTGCTAAGGTTGAAAAAGCCATCGCTACCAAGGACAAGAAGCCAGTCAAGACATGGTCGCGTCGCTCCATGGTTTTGCCCGAATTCATCGGTCTGACCATCGCTGTGCACAACGGCAAGCAGCACGTGCCTGTCTACATCACCGACCAAATGGTGGGTCACAAGTTGGGCGAATTCGCTCTGACTCGTACCTTCAAGGGTCACCCCGCCGACAAGAAGGCCAAGAAGTAAGGAACGACCATGTCTGAAACACGTGCAGTCCTCCGTGGCGTCCGCTTGTCGGTTGACAAGGGTCGCCTGGTCGCGGATCTGATCCGCGGCAAGAAGGTGGATCAAGCTCTGAACATCTTGACTTTCACGCAGAAAAAAGCTGCTGTGATCGTGAAGAAGGTTCTGGAATCCGCTATCGCTAACGCTGAGCACAACGACGGCGCCGATATCGACGAGTTGAAGGTGAAGACCATCTACGTCGAGCAAGGCACGACACTCAAGCGTTTCACAGCTCGCGCTAAGGGCCGTGGCAATCGCATCAGCAAGCCTACCTGCCACATCTACGTGACAGTCGGTAACTGAGGCCTAAAGGAAGAATATGGGACAGAAAATCCATCCTACCGGCTTCCGCCTTGCTGTGAGCCGTAACTGGGCTAGCCGTTGGTACGCTAGCAACCGTGACTTCGCCGGCATGCTGGCTGAAGACATCAAGGTTCGCGAGTACCTGAAGGCTAAGTTGAAGAACGCTGCTGTGGCACGCGTGCTGATCGAGCGTCCTGCAAAGAACGCCCGTATCACCATCTTCTCGGCCCGTCCTGGTGTTGTGATCGGCAAGAAGGGCGAAGATATCGAGGCCTTGAAGAAGGAACTCGCTACTCGTCTGGGCGTGCCAGTCGCAGTGAACATCGAAGAAGTGCGCAAGCCTGAAATCGATGCCAAGCTGATCGCTGACTCCATCTGCCAGCAGCTGGAAAAGCGCATCATGTTCCGTCGCGCTATGAAGCGTGCGATGCAGAACGCCATGCGTCTGGGTGCCCAAGGCATCAAGATCATGTCGTCCGGTCGTCTGAACGGCATCGAAATCGCCCGTACTGAGTGGTACCGCGAAGGCCGCGTGCCTCTGCACACTCTGCGTGCTGACATCGACTATGGCTTCTCTGAAGCCAAGACCACCTACGGCATCATCGGCGTGAAGGTTTGGGTCTACAAGGGTGATACCTTGGGCCGTAACGACCTGCCCGCCGCTGAGACTCCCCGCCCCGAAGATGAGCGTCGTCCACGTGGCCCCCGCCGCGACGGTCGTCGTGACGGTGCTGGCCGTGGTGCTCGCCGCCCTGCCGGTGGTAACCAGGCTCCTGCAGACGGTAGCGACAAGGCTGCAGCTGCTGGCGCTGATTCCGTTAAGCGCGTTCGCAAGACTGACGCGCCCGCTACAGCAGCGGACGGTAAAGGAGAATAACTATGCTGCAACCTGCACGCCGTAAGTTCCGTAAGGAACACAAAGGCCGCAACACCGGTATCGCTACCCGTGGCAACTCTGTTGCTTTCGGCGATTTCGGTTTGAAGTCGACCGACCGTGGCCGTCTGACTGCACGTCAGATCGAAGCCGCACGTCGTGCGATTTCGCGTCACGTCAAGCGTGGCGGCCGTATCTGGATTCGTGTGTTCCCCGACAAGCCCATCTCCACTAAGCCTGCTGAAGTGCGTATGGGTAACGGTAAGGGTAACCCCGAGTACTACGTTGCCGAAATCCAGCCCGGCAAGATCATCTACGAAATCGTGGGTGTGTCTGAAGAGCTGGCCCGTGAAGCGTTCCGCCTGGCTGCTGCAAAGCTGCCTCTGCGTACGACCTTCGTGTCCCGTCACATTGGTGAATAAGGAGAGATCACATGACTAAAGCTGCTGAACTCCGCCAAAAAGACGTGGCCGCTCTGGAAGCTGAAGTGAAGTCCTTGCAAAAGGCCCACTTCGGTCTGCGTATGCAAAAGGCCACGCAACAACTTGGTAACACTGCGACTTTGCGTGCTACTCGCCGCGACATCGCTCGTGCCAAGACCATTCTTGCTGAAAAGCAAGCCGCCAAGTAAGGAGCCGACATGACGGAAGCTAAAACATCCCTCAAGCGCACCTTGGTTGGCAAGGTGGTTAGCGACAAGCGCGCTAAGACAGTGACCGTGTTGGTGGAGCGTCGCGTGATGCACCCCATCTACGGCAAGATCGTGGTGAAGTCATCGAAGTACCACGCTCACGACGAGCAAGGTGAATACAAGATGGGTGACACCATCGAAATCACCGAGAGCCGTCCGCTGTCGAAGACCAAGAACTGGGTTGCGACCCGCTTGGTGCAAAAGGCTGGCCTGCTCTAAGCATTCAACTGCTTTGACTACACAGTCTTAAAAAGCGACCCACAATGTGGGTCGCTTTTTTGTTTTTCAGCCTTGCCCACAGCATGCGAAGTGGGGAAAAGCCAAGGCCTTATTCAAACCACGTGGAGGACACACATGATCAAAGTTGGAGACGCACTGCCCGCAGTGAAGTTGATGGAATACGTCGAAGTCGAGGGCAATGGCTGCAGCATTGGCCCCAACCCTGTGGAGCTGCCTCAGGCGCTGGCAGGCAAGACCATCGCTCTGTTTGCGGTGCCTGGCGCGTTTACGCCCACTTGCTCGGCCCAGCACTTGCCTGGCTACATTGCGCAAGCCGATGCCTTCAAGGCCGCAGGTGTGGACGAAATCTGGTGTGTGTCTGTGAACGACGCTTTTGTGATGGGCGCTTGGGGCCGCGAGCAAAAGGCAGCAGGCAAGGTGCGCATGATCGCCGA
>JBJEZV010000218.1:4297-5920 GCA_051887595.1 Comamonas sp. | reverse complement strand
TCTTCCGACAGACCCGAGTTGGCCTTGATGGTGATCTTGTTTTCCTTGCCGGTGCCCTTGTCCTTGGCGGACACGTTCAAGATGCCGTTGGCGTCAATGTCAAAAGTCACTTCAATCTGGGGTACGCCGCGAGGTGCAGCAGGGATGCCTTCCAGATTGAACTCACCCAGCAGCTTGTTGCCCGAAGCCATTTCGCGCTCACCCTGGAACACCTTGATGGTCACGGCAGGCTGGTTGTCATCCGCAGTCGAGAAGGTCTGTGCGAACTTCGTGGGGATGGTGGTGTTCTTGGTGATCATCTTGGTCATAACGCCGCCCAAGGTTTCGATACCCAGGGACAGAGGAGTCACGTCCAGCAGCAGCACGTCGGAACGGTCACCGGCCAGCACTTGGCCTTGCACGGCAGCGCCCACCGCCACGGCTTCATCAGGGTTCACGTCCTTGCGAGGATCGCGGCCGAAGAATTCCTTGACCTTCTCTTGCACCTTGGGCATGCGGCTCATACCGCCCACCAAGATCACGTCCTGGATATCAGACACGGAGATGCCAGCGTCTTTGATCGCAGTGCGGCAAGGCGCAATCGTGCGCTCGATCAGGTCTTCCACCAGCGCTTCCAGCTTGGAGCGGGTCAGCTTCAAGTTCAGGTGCTTAGGACCAGAAGCGTCGGCAGTGATGTAGGGCAGGTTGATGTCGGTCTGCGAAGAGTTAGACAGCTCGATCTTGGCCTTTTCAGCAGCTTCCTTCAGGCGTTGCAGTGCCAGCACGTCCTTGGACAGATCCACGCCTTGTTCCTTCTTGAACTCAGCAATGATGTAGTCGATGATGCGCTGGTCAAAGTCTTCACCGCCCAGGAAGGTGTCGCCGTTGGTTGACAGCACTTCGAACTGCTTTTCGCCGTCCACGTCAGCGATTTCGATGATGGAAACGTCGAACGTACCGCCACCCAAGTCATACACGGCAATCTTGCGGTCACCCTTGCCCACCTTATCTAAGCCAAAGGCCAGGGCAGCAGCAGTAGGTTCGTTGATGATGCGCTTGACTTCCAGACCAGCAATGCGGCCAGCGTCCTTGGTAGCTTGACGCTGTGCGTCGTTGAAGTACGCAGGCACTGTGATCACAGCTTCGGTCACGGTCTCGCCCAAGAAGTCCTCTGCGGTCTTCTTCATCTTGCGCAGCACTTCTGCGGAGATTTGAGGAGGTGCCAGCTTTTGGCCGCGAACTTCCACCCAAGCGTCACCGTTGTCAGCCTTGGTGATGGTGAAAGGCATCAGGTCGATGTCCTTTTGCACTTCCTTTTCGTCGAACTTGCGACCGATCAAACGCTTGGCTGCGTAGATGGTGTTCTTGGGGTTGGTCACAGCTTGGCGCTTGGCCGATGCGCCCACAAGGATTTCACCGTCTTCTTGGTAAGCAATGATCGAAGGCGTGGTGCGAGCACCTTCGCTGTTTTCGATCACACGTGTCGTGTTGCCTTCCATGATGGCCACGCAGCTGTTGGTCGTGCCCAGGTCAATACCGATGATTTTGCCCATTTTGAATGCTCCGAATACTGAAATGTTTGGTCGATTGGCTCGTAACTAGGGGTGTCCACTAGCTTTTCAAGCCAGATAGCGAAGATTTTTT
>JBJEZV010000218.1:0-4197 GCA_051887595.1 Comamonas sp. | reverse complement strand
GCTGTCGCACACAGGCAGCAGGCTTTCGGCAAAGCTTTCAATGCCGAACTTGCGGGCCTTGGAGACTTCCTCTTCCGCGCGGCGGCGCATGTTTTCGGCTTCGGCCTTGGCGCGCAAGAACTGGTCCGCCATTTCGGTGTTCTTGCTCTTGAGCTCGCTCACCTCAGATTGCAGACGTGCGATTTCATCGGCCACATTGGCCGCCATGGCTGCTTCCATCTCTTCAGGAGAAGCATCGGCAGGCGTAGTATTTGGTGTTGTAGGTTGTTCAGACATGTGGATTGCGTCTCTGTGAGAATGAACTTGCCGCTTCACATGGGGACATTTACCAGCCTTTCAAGGGCTGCCATGTGCAAGGGTATTCAGTGACCGCGAGTGTACAAGCCCACGGGGGCTGTTTATAATCTTGCGTTTTGCCTTGCTCCACCGCTACAGGCGCAGCGGGGGGCTTAACCCAAAAGGGAGTTTTCATGCGTCATTACGAAATCATTTTGTTGATCCATCCGGATCAAAGCGAGCAAGTTCCAGCCATGCTGGAGCGCTACAAGGGCATGATCGTCGCTGGTGGCGGCGCTGTGCACCGCGAGGAAGACTGGGGCCGTCGTCAGCTGGCTTACATGATCAACAAGCTCGCTAAGGCTCACTACATCTGCTTGAACATCGAAGCCGACCAGGCTGTGATGGCTGAACTGGAACACGCGTTCAAGTTCAACGATGCTGTGCTGCGTCACCTGACAGTTCAGAAGAAGAAGGCTGATACAGCTCCTTCTTCCATGATGAAGACTGTCGAGCGCGAAGAAGCTCGTAAGGCTAACCAAGCCGCTGAAGCCTAATTCTTAGACTTCGCTTGGAGAGTGGAAAACCACGTTGTCCTGACGGCCTGTATCGACGAGCTGCAAGCCCTTCGTTATACGCCTGCTGGACTGCCTGCCCTGGATTTGCGCTTGCTGCACGAATCCTCTCAAGTAGAAGCAGGTAGCCCTCGCAAAGTCTCGGCAGCTGTGAAAGCGGTGGCATTTGGTGCGTTGGCAGAGCGACTGGCTCGTCAAGCACCGGGAAGCACATGGATCTTCCAAGGCTTTCTGGCTACACCGCGCAACAGCAAAACCGTGGTGCTGCACATCCAGGATGTTCAACAAAATTAATTTTCAAGAGGTCCAGTAATGGCCACGTTCAAGAAATTCAACAAAGACAAGCGCCCCAAGCGCAACACCCAGTCGCTGCTGTTCAAGCGCAAGCGCTTCTGCCGCTTTACCGTGGCTGGTGTTGAAGAGATCGATTACAAGGATGTCGACACCCTGCGTGACTTCATCGCCGAAAACGGCAAGATCATCCCCGCTCGCCTGACCGGCACACGCGCTATTTACCAGCGTCAGCTGAACACAGCCATCAAGCGCGCTCGCTTCCTGGCTCTGCTGCCCTACACTGACCAGCACAAGATCTAAGGAGTCGCAACCATGCAAATCATTCTGCTCGAAAAGGTTGTGAACCTGGGTAACCTGGGCGATATCGTCAAGGTGAAGGACGGCTACGCACGTAACTTCCTGATTCCTTCTGGCAAGGCTCGCCGCGCCACTGAAGCTGCTAAGGCTGAATTCGAAGCCAAGCGCGCTGAACTGGAAAAGGCTGCTGCTGAGAAGCTGGCTGCTGCACAAGCTGAAGGCGAAAAGCTCAACGGTTTCACCGTGAAGCTGTCGCAAAAGGCTGGTGTGGATGGCCGTCTGTTCGGTTCCGTTACCAACTACGACATCGCTGATGCACTGAAGGCCCAAGGCTTTGACGTGAACAAGGCGCAAGTGCGTATGCCTAACGGTCCTATCAAGACCGTTTCCGCTTCCACCGTGGAAGTGGCGCTGCACACTGACGTGGTTGTGGAAGTGAACGTGGAAGTGGCTGGCGAACAAGCCTAAGCTCTTTCTCGCAAGCTTTGCGACACAGCAAAAGCCACCTTCGGGTGGCTTTTGTGTTTTGTTGCAGTGCTTGCCCTTAAAAATTGTGGCTGCACTGATGTGCCCTGTGGGGCACCGTCAAGCGAGGGCCTGATTTTTCCCTGCCAAGGTGTTGCTGCTGCCGGTCCCCAGTGACGCCAGGTGGTCGCCGCGCTACTATGGCAGGCTGTCTTTTTCTAGGTTGAACATGTCTGCAGTGATGCCCCCTTTGGACAATGATGTATTTGGCGTGCCTGCTGCTCAAGATCAGCAGGTAGCTAACTTGCGCTTGCCGCAGTACTCCATGGAATCGGAATCCAGTGTCTTGGGTGGTTTGTTGATGGACAACAACGCCTGGGACCGGGTCGGTGACTTGCTCACCGACAACGATTTCTATCGCCACGAGCACAAGCTCATCTATGCCGCGATTGGCAAGCTGATCAACGACAGCAAGCCCGCTGACGTGATCACGGTGTTTGAACACCTGCAAGGCATGGGCAAGGCCGAGGAAGTCGGCGGCATTCTCTACCTGAACCAGCTGGCGCAGTATGTGCCCAGCGCAACCAATATCCGCCGTTATGCGGAAATCGTGCGCGAGAAGGGCATCTTGCGCAAGCTGCTCACGGTGAGCGACGAAATCGCCACCAATGCGCTCAATCCCCAAGGCAAGCCCGTGGAGCGCATTCTGGATGAGGCCGAGCAGAAAATCTTTGCCATTGGCGAAGAAGGCTCGCGCATGAAGCAGGGCTTTCAGAGCATGGACACGCTGGTGGGCGACCTGCTCGACCGTGTTCAGGAGATGGCCGACAACCCTATGGATGTGACTGGGGTACCCACTGGCTTTGTGGACCTGGATCGCATGACCAGTGGCTTGCAGGCAGGCGACTTGGTGGTGCTGGCGGCGCGTCCATCTATGGGTAAGACCTCGTTTGCGGTGAATATTGCCGAGCACGTGGCGCTCAACGAAGGCCTGCCCGTCGCTATTTTCTCGATGGAAATGGGCGCCGCCCAGTTGGCGGTGCGTATCGTGGGTTCGATTGGCCGCGTGAACCAGGGCAATCTGCGTACCGGCAAGCTCGAACACGATGAATGGACGCGGCTGACCGAAGCAGTCGAAAAGCTTAGCCAGATTTCGCTGCACATTGACGAAACACCGGGTTTGACGCCTTCCGAGCTGCGTGCGAACGCACGCCGTTTGTCGCGCACCTGCGGCAAGCTGGGCTTGATTGTGGTCGACTATTTGCAGCTGATGAGTGGCTCCAGCGGTGGCGGCGGTGATAACCGTGCCACAGAGCTGGGCGAGATCTCGCGTGGTCTGAAGATGCTGGCCAAAGAATTGCAGTGCCCGGTGATTGCGCTGTCGCAGCTCAACCGTTCGGTGGAGCAGCGCACGGACAAGCGGCCCATGATGAGTGACTTGCGTGAATCCGGCGCCATTGAGCAGGACGCGGACATCATCATGTTCATCTACCGCGACGACTACTACAACAAGGACTCCAAAGAGCCCAATATCGCCGAAGTCATTATCGGCAAGCAGCGTAACGGCCCTACGGGCACGGTCAAGCTGTACTTCCAGAAAAACCAGACGCGTTTTGAAAATCTGGCCATGGGCGCAGGCGACGATTACTGAGCTGCGGCAACGCATCACAGCAGCGTCCATAGAAAAAGGCCTTGTCCAACGGACAAGGCCTTTTTTGATAGCTAAATCACCAGCCAATATCTATAAATAATAGCTGCTAGCCAGCTTCAGGCAAGGTTTTCCAATAGTTTTGTATTGCAAAACCTTGTCTGGCTTAGGTGAGAAGCTCTCTTTATGTGATGTTGGCCACATAAATCAGCAATCCCAAGACAGTCACGCCCAGCACGCCGCAGGCCCAGGCCAAGCGCGTTGCGCCTGTGCGCAGCAGGCCCACGGTTTTGACGATTTGCGCTTGCTGTTCGGCCATTTTCTCCAGCACTTGGTGCGAGGCATGCTGCGCCGCTTCCAGTTGTTGGATGCGTGCTTCCAGCTGCGCGATTTGCTGCAGCGCCAGCTCGCCTGAGCTGTTGGGTGGTGCAGCGGACGTTGTGACTTCGGCTGCGTGCATGGCTTCTTGCAGCTCGTCTTCCGGGCTTTTTTTCATCAAGCCCTTGGCGGCTTTGAGCACCGTGGGCGCAGCCTGAATCACGTCGCCCCATGGCACCAGTTTGAGCGCGGTCACCCAGCTGATCGCCATTACAGCACCTCGCTGGCAAAGTCCGCCAGGCGCGAGCGCTCGCCGCGCGCCAG
>JBJEZV010000217.1:2912-5955 GCA_051887595.1 Comamonas sp. | reverse complement strand
ACCAGCTTTGGCTACATGGAACCCACCTTGCGTGTGGCCCAAGCATTTCCGAATGTGAGGTTTGAAAACATCACCGGCTACAAGCAAGCCGAGAACGTGGCGACAGCCAATGCCCGCCACTACGAAGGGCGCTATCTGTCCGGCATTGCCGCAGCGCGCACCAGCCAAACGGGTGTGGCTGGGTTTGTCGCAGGTTTCCCGATTCCAGAGGTGGTGCAAGGCATCAACGCTTTCACCTTGGGCATGCGCAGCGTGAACCCTAAGGCGCAGGTCAAGGTGGTGTGGCTCAACGCCTGGTTTGACCCTGCACGTGAGCGTGAAGCGGCCATGACGCTGATGGACCAAGGCGCCGATGTGCTGTCGTTCCAAGTCGCCAGCACGGCAGTCATGGCAGCCGCGCAAGAGCGCGGCAAGATGGCGATTGCCTTTCACTCCGACATGCGCAAAGACGGGCCAGATGCGCAGCTCTTGGCGGTAACGCACCACTGGGGCAGTTACTACGCATCGCGCGCCAAGGCCGTGCAAAACGGTACGTGGAAAGCAGGCGACTTTTGGGGCGGTGTGAAGGACGGCATGGTCAAGGTGGAGCACTTTGGCCCCAAGCTGCCCAAGCCCGTGCGCGAGGAAGTGTTGGCGCGACAGCTGCAAATGGCCCAGGGACAGTTGCAACCGTTTAAGGCAGGCAAAGCGCCGGTGCGCGATAACGCTGGCACGGTCCGTATTCCTGCGGGCCAAAGCCTCAGCGATGCGGACATGCACCAGATGAACTGGCTGGTGGAAGGCGTGATCGGCAGCGTGCAGTAAGTGCCTGCACCACGGGCGGTAAGTACGTAGAGCAGTCCGCGTCTTTCCGCCCGAAAATCACAGCGCTTGCGATAAGCAGCCAATTTGGCATGCCGTGTGCATGGCATGCATGTGCCATTCGGCTGTCCGCCGCCTCTGTTTGACTTTCGAAAGTTGCCATGTCGATGAAGATCTACCGCAGTGCTTTGCTCCGCTTTGCCGCCGATGGCAGCCCCCAGTACGACAGTGATGGTCTTTTGGCGGTTGCTCCTGATGCGCAGGGCCAAGAGCGGGTCGTAGCTGCAGGCAGTTGGCAGGCTTTGCAAGCGCAATTTGCTGGCCACCAAGGCGCTGAATGGATCGAGCTGCCGGGCAAGTTGATCGCCCCAGGCTTTGTGGATATGCACATTCACTATCCGCAGACCGATGTGATCGGCGCGCCAGCCGATGGTTTATTGCCCTGGCTGGAAAATTACACTTTCCCACATGAGTCCCGTTTTCATGACCGGGATTATGCTGACAGCGTGGCAGAGTTCTTTTTGGACGAACTGCTGCGCAACGGCGTGACCACATCGTTGACGTTTGCCACCTCGCACCCCGCATCCGTAGATGCCATCATGGCGGCATCCCAGGCGCGCGGCATGCGCATGATGGCAGGCAAGGTGCTGCAAGATCGTCACAGCCCCGATGGTGTGCGTGACGACACCGAGCAGGGCTTGATCGACACCGAAACCCTGATTCGGCGCTGGCATGGCGTGGATCGCTTGGGCTACGCCATCACGCCACGCTTTGCCCCGACCAGTACGCCCGAGCAGCTCAAAGGCGCAGGTGCGTTGGCTGCTAAATATGGCGATGTGTGGATACATTCCCACGTCTCGGAAAACCTCGACGAAATCCAATGGGTGCGTGATTTGTACCCTGAGGCACGCAGCTATCTGGATGTCTACCAGCGCTTTGGCTTAATGCGCGAGCGCGCGGTCTATGCGCATTGCATTTGGCTGGACGACACCGATCGCGCTTTGATGCGCGAAACCCGTACCGCCGCAGCCATCAGCCCCACCAGCAACCTGTTTTTGTCCAGCGGCTACTTTGATTACATCAAGGCCGATGCCGCAGGCTTTATGTATGGCCTGGCCAGCGATGTGGGTGGTGGCATGAGCTTTTCGCCGTTTCGCACCATGCAGGCGGCCTACATGGTCGGGCGCGAACACCACAGCAAGCAGGGTTTGAGCCTCAAACCAGCTCATCTGTGGTGGCAACACACTGCAGGCGCTGCCAAGGCGCTGGGCTTGGAAGGGGTTATTGGTAATTTGCAGCCGGGATGTGAAGCTGATTTTGTGGTGATTAACCCCGCTTGCACGCCGCTGCTGGCGCGTAAAACCCAGCAAGCGGCTTCGCTCGATGAACTGTTGTTCGCGATGATCATCTTGGGTGATGACCGTTTAATTGAGCAAACCATCGTCTCTCAAGCAAAATAGCGCACATTCTTGTGCACCTAAGGTGCCACCAGCGATAAAAAATTCAGCGAAATAGGACACCCCATGAGCATCATGAGCGACAAGTGGATCCGCAAGATGGCGGAGCAGCACGGCATGATCGAGCCGTTTGAGCCCGGCCAGATCCGCGAAGCCGACGGCAAAAAAATCATCAGCTATGGCACTTCCAGCTACGGCTATGACATCCGCTGCGCGCGTGAGTTCAAGGTGTTCACCAACATCCACAGCACCGTGGTGGACCCCAAGAATTTCGACGAGAAAAGCTTTGTCGACTTTGAGGGCGACTACTGCATCATCCCGCCTAACAGCTTTGCATTGGCCCGCACGGTGGAGTACTTCCGCATTCCACGCGACGTGCTGACGGTGTGCCTGGGCAAGAGCACCTACGCGCGCTGCGGCATCATCGTGAACGTGACGCCCTTTGAGCCTGAGTGGGAAGGCTATGTGACGCTGGAGTTCTCCAACACCACGCCGCTGCCTGCCAAGATTTATGCGGGCGAAGGCTGTGCGCAGGTGCTATTCCTGCAAGGCAACGAGCCTTGCGAGACGAGCTACAAAGACCGTGGCGGCAAATACCAGGGCCAGCACGGCGTGACCTTGCCGCGCACCTGAGAGCAGCGCTGCACCTTATGCACAACGCCGACCTTTGTGTCGGCGTTTTTGTGTCTGGCACAGCGATTCATTGCTTAAGCGGCTGCCATGCAAACGCGGTTACGACCTTGGCGTTTGGCTTCGTACAAGGCTTCGTCGCTGCGTTTGAGCAA
>JBJEZV010000217.1:0-2812 GCA_051887595.1 Comamonas sp. | reverse complement strand
GGTTACGACCTTGGCGTTTGGCTTCGTACAAGGCTTCGTCGCTGCGTTTGAGCAAGGATGTGAGGCTGTCTAGGGTATTGCCGGTCTGCAAACTGCTCACACCCGCGCTGACTGTGACAGTGCCGACAGCGGCAAATCTTTGCTGAGCTACTGCTTCAATCAAATGCTGGGCCATGGTCTGTGCGGAAGTCTGATCCGTATCAGGCAGCAAAATGACAAATTCTTCACCGCCCAGACGCCCGACGATGTCGGACTGGCGAGTGCGCGCACTGAGCATCTGCCCCAGCTGGCGCAGCACTGCATCGCCCACATCGTGGCCATAACGGTCATTGATGGTTTTGAAAAAATCAATGTCTAAAGACACTGCACTCAGTGCGCGTCCGCTGCGTTGGGCCAATCCCATCAGGATGTGGGCTTGGGTTTCAAAGCCTCGCCGGTTGAGCAGCTGCGTCAGCGGGTCAGTGCTAGCCTGCCGTTGAAGCTCAGCGTTCGCGGCTTGCAGTTCTAACGTACGTTGTTGCACTTGCGCTTGCATGTCTTGGTTGGCATGCAATAACTGGCGTGTCATATCGGACAAGGCTTGCGAAAGTTGGCGGACCTCGCGGTTGCTGTGCAGCAAAGGGATTTCCGAGCCTGCGTCGATTGACACATTAGATACCGCGTGGGCTAGGCGCTTCATGTCATTACTCACATGAGCTGCTAAACGCCAAGCAATTGAGGCAGCCATCAACACTGCGAGCAGTCCTAAACCGACCGCGCTCCATAGCACACGGTTCGCATCAGCGTAGGCTGCTTCAATAGGCTGGCGCGCAACGATCCACCAACCCAGATCATGCTCTGCACTGGGAGCAGGCAGGCGCTCGGCGACAGTCAGATAAGCAGAAGAACGGTCTTTCCAATGTACGACTACTGGGCGTGGATGCTGCTGGCTTAGGCCGCCGGGCCAGCTTTGTTTCAATTCAGTATAGGGCTGCAGGTTACCGCCGGGTGCATAGATCAACTCACCTTGTGCATCAAAGATGAAAATGCTTTGCTGCTGCGTCTGGGCGCTGCCTTGGAGCAGTTGTTCCACCGCATCACGTGCCCAGTCCCAACTGCCGTGGATGCCTACGACCCCCAGCAGACTGCCATCTGGGTGGTGAATAGGGGCAGAAAAATCGACCAAGCGCAAAGGCTCTCCACTGGACGTACGAGGCAGCAAATCGGCCAGCAGTTTGGCTGGATGGACTTCGCTGATATAGGGGCCTTTGAGCGCTTCTTGGAACCATGGCCGCTGGGACACGTCACTACCTTTGAGCAAATTGCCAGTGGAGTTCAATACCCGACCATGAGTATCCGTGACGCCGATCCACACCGAGTGTGGATTGATGTACTGCACTCGTTGCAACGTCTCCGCCACGGTTCGAGAGCCAAGACCTTGTTGCCACAGCTCTTTGGATTGCGCGAGTACGGTGGTCCGCCGGCTTTGCTGCATCAACTCTTGCTGAAGCAAGGTAGCAGCGTTGTGGGCCACGATCTGCAAAGAAGCGCCCGCTTGCTTTTGCAAGCGAATCTTCATCAATTCACCAGCGACAAGACTTAATAAAAACACCACCACTGCCACAAAGCCACCAAACACTAAAGCAATCTGGGTACGCAAGCTGCGTAAACGGCGGGGCTGCTGGGTCATGAGGAAACAGTGCGAATAGATGATGGATGAGGCTTTGCTTTATACCTTGAGGGCGTAAAGGCATTGGATTAAGTTAAAGCCTGATGGGGCAATAGCTATCGATCTTGACGTGGTCGCCCATTAGCGCCAGTGCCCCAAAACAAACGTGTTGGCAACGCTCCGTCCTACAGTGAGATGGCGCGCACATACATGGGTAGGTCGCAAGTGTTTTCATAGCATGGGCTGGTTTTCAAGGTAATGCTATGTCTGATCTTTCGTCTTCCTCTACACCACGCATGCGTTGGCTGCGCTGGGCTTTGATGCTCGCGGCTTTGGGCCTCATTGCTTGGCAATTTTTGACATTCATGGACGTGGTTCAGCAACACACTGCACAAGCGCGCCGAATTAGCCAATCTGCCACTTGGTCTGGTCAGCCAGTCGGTACCATGCCGCAGCGCCACGAAGCTGCAAAAAGTGGTCATGCTCAGTCATCAGGCAGTGGCTTGATGGAGGCAAGTTTTCAGTCGGTTGGCGCAACTTGGAAAGATTAGGAGAAAAATATGAAATGGGAAGGTAACCGCCAATCTAGTAACGTTGAAGACCGCCGTAGTGGCGGCGGCGCACCAATATTTGGCGGACGTAACATTGGTATTGGCACGATCGTGATTGCCTTGATTGGTGGTTGGGTGCTGGGCATCAATCCTTTGACGCTTTTGGGTGTGATGAGCGGTGGTGGAGGAGCGCCTGTGGTGCAGCAGCAAGGTCCGGTGCAAGGCCCGCCCGCCAACGACACCATGGGACAGTTTGTTTCTACGGTGCTGGCAGATACAGAAGATGTCTGGGGCCAAATCTTTCAGCAAGGCGGCGCTCGTTACCAGGAGCCGCGCTTGGTGTTGTTCCGTGGTGCGGTCGGCACTGCATGCGGCACAGGGCAAGCAGCGATGGGGCCGTTTTACTGCCCTGGAGATCAAAAGGTTTACATTGATTTGTCGTTTTATGACCAGCTCAAAAACCAGCTGGGCGCACCTGGCGACTTTGCCCAAGCTTATGTCATTGCCCACGAAGTGGGGCACCATGTGCAAAACTTGTTGGGCATTTCGGGTCAGGTCGATCAAATGCGCGGCCGCGTGAGCCAAACGGAATACAACCGCCTGTCGGTCAAAC
>JBJEZV010000216.1:3337-6051 GCA_051887595.1 Comamonas sp. | reverse complement strand
TTTTCATGGCTGCCATGTCCTGCGCATCCTGAAAGATGGCTTGCAGGTTATTGCCGCGCTGGATCACGTAGTGCGGCTGTCCGGGCAAAGTCAGGCGAGGAAGGCGTGCCATGCAGGTTCATCAAGGAAGTGACGTTGCATTATGCGAGCCTCGCTGCAGGGCGTCATACGCAACAGCCACATCGACAAAACCCATAAAACAAGAGCTGCTTACCCTTGTACAAAGCCATTTTGCGATACAAAACATTCGAAAAACCAATGACCACTAAGGCAAGCAGCTCGCTTTATTGATTTACGACCGGCAAGCTCGCGCCTTTCACGCGCAGCCAATCGGCAGCTGCGGCAGAGACGCTGTCAGTCACATAGACCTTGGCCTGCTGAGCCTGCGCCGTGGCGATCATGGCTTCGAGCAGATGTTGAGCACCTGGGTTTTGCAATGCCTGCTCCGCAAAATACCCACCGATCTTCACAAAGCGCAGACGCAAACTGGCCATGTGCATGAGCGCCTTGGGTGCCTGATCCAAACGTCGCAGCGCTACGCCCATGCCAGCACGCTGGACCACATCGGTCATCGCGAATGCCGCGTCGGGTGCGGCTTCAAATGCATGCGCATCCAGCTCCAGTACCAGCCGTTGTAACACCTGCGGCGCGTGGTGCTGGTGTGCGGCTTCCAGCTGAGTCTGCAGACGCGCCAACCAATCGGGCTGCTCCAAACTCGGCAAAGAAATACGTACCACCACATCTTCTCCAGTGCTGTCTTCCAGCATTGGCAATGCGAGCTGAATTGCCTGCAAGTCAAATGCGCCGGAATACCCTAAGCGCACAGCCGCAGGCAAGAACAATGGGGCTTCTAGCCATTGCCCCTCAGAATCCCGCAGCTCAAGACCCGCTTCTTTGCGCGCATCAGATCCTGTCAGCGACACGCTGGGCACTACATGGTGCTGCAATCGCAATGCACCGGGCGCCTCTAACGCCGACTGCAGCAACTGCTGCCAATTGGATTCCCCGGCCAGCAACATCGAATCATGCTGGCGCAGACGCTCGACATATTCGATATCGCCATGGCCTGCGCTTTCAGCCTGCATCAAACCTTGATCCAACCGTGCTAGTACGTGGCTGATCGAGTCTTGGGAGGTATACGCCGTCAAGGCAAATGCCCAACGTGACCAGCTGTTTTCCCCCAGATCCATGCGCAGTGACTGGAGCAAGCCACGCAACTGCTGCACACAGCGCATCACGCCCGGCCCTTGCTGCCCCGTCAACAAGACAGCAAAGTCGCTGCCGTTCAGACGCGCTACATGCACTTGCCCATCAGGCAACTGAGGCAAAGCCGCTTTGAGCTGCTGGGCCACTGCGCGCAGCCACTGGTCAATTTCATGGCGACTGTGGTGTTGATTCAATGCCAACAGATCGCGCTGGCGCACCAGCAAGACATGGCCTTGCACCTGACTTTGCAACGCCTTTTTGAGTTCATTGATGAAGTACTTGCGGTTGGGCAGCTGGGTAATAGGGTCGGAATTGGTCTCCAACTCCAGCACGTCGATTCGCGCCTGCTGCTTTTGCTCAGCCCGTTGTACACGGGCGTGGGTGCTTTGAATCACTGTTGCAACTTCGCGCAGCTCTGGCACAGCGGGTGCACGCGCCTCTACTTCATGGGATGTCCCAATACGCGTCACCTGCTGCGAGACCTCTTGCTCCAGCATGCGACGGAACCAACGCAGCAACCATCCCACAAAGCTAAACCAGATCACACCAGCCAGCAGCACCCAAACCAGCAAACGCAGGCTGTTGTGCCACAGAGTCACTTGAGCGATGCGGTTATCCACCGTGACCGAAACCACGCCCAGAGGATTCCAACCATTGCTCACTGCACGCTCGGAAGTCGCACGAGGTAATGGCATTAACCGCTGAAACCACGATGGTGTCTGCGATTGGAGCGCTTCGAGGGATTGCTCGCGCTCGAAAAGCGTGCTTCCCTCAGGACTCACCAGGCGCACCGCATGGAACTGGCCTGTATCAAACAACGCTGACATCAGCAGCGACTGCGTAACAGGGTCTTGATTGGCTGGCTGCGACAACGACAATGCCAGCGATGTCACCGCGTTTTCGCTCTGTGTTTCCAGCTGCTCTTGCAAATACGTACGTGCCGAATGCGCACTCAGTCCCATGGTGCCTGCCACAATGACCAGCAATGCCACGGTCACACTGAGCAAAAGCTGTTTAAGCAGGGACATGCAAGCTCTCCTTTGACACGGCATGCACAACCTGCAGCGTGTACGAATAGTTCTTCATACTTCAAACCCTTCTTGGCGCATGCGTGCCATCAAGCCTTGCCATCGGTTGATGCGATCCGATGAGGCAGAACGCGCACCGTCGACATAAATCCCATTGGCATTGAAGCTGAACACAGGAGTCAGATCGGGTCGCTGGCTGGCGGGCTGAATGCGCGGCACCAGATTGTCGAGCACCTGCGGCGTTGCTTGTGGTGTCGCATAAAAACCCAGAACCATGTGCGCGATGCTTTGGGTGCTGCCAACCCCGCCGGTACGAGCGCGCACGTAGATCAAACGCATCTGCCCTCCTGGAACGCCCAGGCGCAACAGCGAGAAATATTTGCCAATTACAAAGTCTTCACAATCGCCCGCGCCTTTGCCCAGCGTTTCCAGTGGTGTGGCCCAATGGTCACTGCTACCCCAAAGCTGCTCATCTCGGCC
>JBJEZV010000216.1:0-3237 GCA_051887595.1 Comamonas sp. | reverse complement strand
TTTCCAGTGGTGTGGCCCAATGGTCACTGCTACCCCAAAGCTGCTCATCTCGGCCAGCCATGACTTCGGTATTCCAAAAGTCATTCACGCCCTGCAACTGTTGATCCAAGGGTTTGCCTCGCAAACGCTCCAACAATTCCAGCCAGCTTTGCAGACGGCGTGAACCTGGCTGACCGAACCGCTGCAACATGTGCTGTTGCAAACTCTGCACATTCCACGCCGCAAGTGGCCACAGCCAGCAAGCGGCCACCCCAGCAAACGCCGCCGACCACAGTCGTCTGCGCACTGGATTAACGGCCTCACCCGCTCGCCACCTGCTTTGCATAGTCCTCCATGCCCATATCCAAAGCTCCATTGTGACGGTGAGACACTTCATCACAAAGAGCGCTTGCTCACGCAAGCGCCCCTTTTTGAGGCAGCACAACAATTACTGATCCACGCGCAGCTTGCCTTGCTGGATGAGGTCATTGATGAGCTGGTTTTGGTCGGTCGTATTCACCAAATTCACACCTTCCAGCGTGATTTGCTGATCAAAGCCGGCTCCATTGGCCCCCAAAGCTCCGATAGTCGAGACTTTGACCACCGTGTTGGTCTGGCCGTTGCTGGTTTCCGTGCTGAAGTGCAGGAACTTGCTCAAATCATTGCCTGCTTCACCCTGCAAGAGATCACGCAAGTCCAGCACATCCTTGCCATTGCCCGAACCCGAAGTTTGGCCAAAGTCCTTGATCACATCCTTGGCTGGAGCTGCCGCAGTTCCTGCATCTCCGGCTTGCCACAGGAAGATGTCGTCGCCCGCACCTCCCACCAGCGTGTCGTCACCCTTGCCGCCGATCAGTGTGTCATTACCCGTGCCGCCGTAGAGGATGTCTTTGCCTTCGCCACCTTCCAGACGGTCATCACCACCTTGGCCGTACAGGATATCGTCGCCCGCACCACCCAGCAGCGTGTCTTTACCACCGCGAGTGTCGCTCGCCACATTGAATTTCTCGTGATTGGCTCGAATGTAGTCATAAAGTTCGTCGTTGGTAGCAACGTGTCCGTTCTTCAGCAGCAAGAACTCCTTCAATGCCAACAAGCCTGAGCCTTGGGGCAAATAAGCTGGACGACCACCTGCGATTTCATTCCACGGCAACACATTGCCATCGGTGTTAATCACATCGCCAAACAGGATGTCATTGCCATCTGCACCGTCGACGATGTCATCGCCCACGGCCAGAGGATTCGTAAGAGAAGATCCACCTTGCAGGGCTGCGGCCAACTGCTCCGCCGTATGCACAATTTGCGGCTGTCCTGCCATGCCAGTCACCGTCTTGGCTGGCACCCAACCCCACACACTCCAATATCCTGCTTCTACGGTGACTGTAGAGCTGCCTGTGGTAGAGGTGTTATCGAAGAACTTCAAATAGTTCTCCGATACGGCAGATCCCATGCCAATGCCATTCACCTTGCTGATCAAGCTCAAAGGTCTGAAGGCATCGATGGCATCGACCAGAGGCTGATAAACAGCTGCGCCGTCACCTGCCAAATTACCCAAGCTATTGAAGTAAGTGGTTGGGTTACCGTCCGTCAAGAAGTAAGTGACATTTTCAAAGTTGCCCGCACTTTGCTGGCTGGTCAGCCCGTTAAACCACGTCACCGCCTCATTGAATGCGGCTTCATAGTTGGTTGCCTGATCTGTCGAGGGCATGCTCTTGATGGCATTAATCAACAGATGTGCATTGCTAGCATTCAGCCCCTTGACTTCGTAGCTACCTCGGACGTAGTTATCGAACGGCAAAAGCTTCACGTTGACCACGCCATCGTGGTTCTTGATGCTATTGACGAAGTTCTCCAGCGCTTGCACGGTCAATTGGTAACGCGTCAAACCTGGAGTACCAGAAGCACCATGCATACTTCCAGAGATATCAACCACCAGCGCAATGTTGTAGTTCTTGCCTGGAGTGGTCGTCGTCAACGTACCACCAGCGTCACCCAGCATCACATCGTTGCCGGAAGCGCCTGTCAGCGTTGAGCCCTTGTTATCACCCAACAGCACGTTGTCTGTCTTGATCAAGAACTTGTGCTCAGCCGATGTATCTTGACCACCATTTAGAACGCCTCCTGCATCTTGAACCTTAAAGTTCAAAGTTGCGTCTTGGCCAGCCGTATTCGGCGTGAATTTGAGCTTGCCTGCAGCAATGTCTGCATAGTTGATAGCCGTGCCAGCAGTCACCGGTTGGCCATCAAAAGTCAAACTACCGTTGGTAGGTAACTTCGTAATCAACACCGCTTTCGCTGCATCTCCCTCTACTGGATCACTAAAGGCGAAATCTGCCGTTTTGAATGTGTAAACGTTGCCCGTCTTCACATTCGCAGCGCCATCAGCTGATATCGGCGCATCGTTCACAGGTGTGACATTGATGGTCAAGGTCGAACTGCGTGTTACTTCGCCATCTGTTGCGTTGTACGTCACCGTAGGAACTGTGCCATTCCAATTGGGGCTAGGTACAAAGCTAAATTCACCGGTCGCGGAAACCACCAACTTACCGCTTTGCAGATTGGCAGTCGCGCCAGCCGTGTAGGTGGTGTTGTTGACCACAAAACTCACCACGCGCAGGCTTTGGTTAGTGTCTGCATCCGTGTCATTGGCCAAGACATTGCCCTTAATCGGCGTAGCTTGATCTTCAAGCCCACTGAACTTGTCAGCAACAAGCACAGGAATGCTGTTGGTGTCTGTGATGGCACCAATGCCACTGTCACTAATGCCCGCTGGCAAATCCACGCCTGCCTGGGTTTTGCCAGAAAGCGTGGCTGTCAAGGTCAGTGATTCGGACTTCTCATACAAGCTATCGACCTTGGTCGCCACTTGTACCTGAATGCCTCCCACTGTATTTGCTGGCACGCTAAAGTTGTAATTGCCATTGCTATCCGGACCCGTGAGGGTGACTGTATTACCGCCAATTGTGACGCGCACCGCTCCCAAGTCCGTCTGAGCATCTGCTTGGCCACCCAGCTTAAAGCTGATAGTGGTGGCATTGTCCACAGGCTTACTCAGATGGATCGCAAAGATGGCATTCTGGCCTTCTTGGACCGTGCCTGCATCGTCCACCGTGAGCTTAGGCACGTCAGCGCCTGCACCTTCGGTGTCGGTGATGGTGGCGTTGCCGCTGTCGGTCAGGTTAATGGTCTGGCCGGAATCGGTCGTACCAGTCAATGTGGCGGTGAGACCAAACGTCTCTTGGCCTTCGTAGACCAGAT
>JBJEZV010000215.1:2997-6082 GCA_051887595.1 Comamonas sp. | reverse complement strand
GCAATATGGTGGGCGGGTTGTTGATTGCCACGCCCGAAGTGGGGCGTTGGTGGGTAGCATTGGCGTGCGTGACTCTGGCACTGCTGGGGCGCTGGAGTGCGCACTACATCCCTTCGCAGCCCAAGCCTGTTCAGGCTGCGCCCATGAATTGGAATCCGCTGAGCGAAACGCTGCGCAACCTGCGCTTGGCGCGCACCGATGGCATGGTGTTTCGTGCATTGCTGGGCATCAGCTGGATGTGGTTTTTTGGCGCTGTATTTCTGGCCGAATTTCCGGTGCTGGCCAAAGAAGTGCTGCATGGGGATGAGCAAGTGGCCGCGCTGCTGCTGGTGGTGTTTTCGCTGGGCGTCGGCGTGGGAGCTTTGCTGTGCGAATCGCTCTCGCGTGGGCGTGTGGAGCCGGGCCTGGTGCCGTGGGGCGCTTTGGGCATGAGCGTGTTTGCCGTGGACTTTTGGTGGACCCTGCAAGGGCTTGCAGCCACCGCCCTAACATTTTCGCTGGCGGCATTTGTGCAGCAGCCCGCGCACTGGCGTGTGCTGGCCGATTTGTTTGGCTTGTCACTGTCGGCCGGGATTTACAGCGTGCCTTTGTATGCACTGATCCAGCAGCGCAGCCCGGTCAGTCACCGTGCGCGCATCATTGCGGCCAACAATATTTTGAATGCTTTATTTATGGTCACCTCCGCATTGCTGGCAGGGGCGCTGCTGGCATTAGGTTGGAGCGTGCCGGAGTTGTTTTTGACCATGGGCCTGGCCAATGCGGGAGTGCTACTGTGGATGTGCGCCAGCGACCCCCAGTACCTGCGGCGCAGCAAGTACTGGTTGCTGCGTCTGACAGGGCGCAAGCCCAAGTCCTCGCCATAATGCCAGGCGCATCTTTGAAAGGCTGGGAATGGTGAAATCCTTGCGGTGGTCGGAAACTTGGTTCCGGCGTGGACTGTGGTTGGTGGCGCTGGTATTTGCCAGCTTTTTGATTGCTTTGGGCTCGGCCATTGTGGACGACCTGCCCCAGGTCGAGCAGCGGCTGCAGCTCGATGACTACATGGACATGGCCCAGGTGCGCCCGCTGCGCGCCGAGCAAGAGCGGCTGCAGCAAGCGCGCGATGCGGCCATCCAAGCCCGCGACCAAGCTCAATTGCAATGGGAGCAAGCCCAAAGCGACACACAGGCCGCACAGGACAACTTCAACAACTGGATTGCCACACGCTCGGCCACGCAGCGCAGCGAACAAGACCCGGAAGTCATCGCCCGCACGCAGGAGCTGGACCAGCTGCGCCTGCGTGAGCGCCAAGCCCAGCAAGCCTTGCAAGACCAAGAGCAGGCCCTGCTCAACGCCCGCCAACAAGCCAGCCGTGTGCACCAACAACTGCAAGCCATGGAAGAGCAAGCGGGCGCACAGCTTGAAAAAGCCCAGCGCGCCCAAGAGCTGCGGGTGTTTTTGTACCGCTTGGCCTTGACCTTGCCGCTGTTGGTGGTGGCTGGATGGTTGCTGCGCAAGCACCGCCGCAGCCGCTGGTGGCCCTTTGTGTGGGGCTTCGCGCTGTTTGCGGTCTTTGCGTTTTTTGTGGAGCTGGTGCCCTATCTGCCGAGCTACGGCGGCTATGTGCGCTCGATCGTCGGAATTGTGGTGACGGTGCTGGTGGGGCGCTGGGCGATCATGGCGCTGCAGCGCTACTTGGAGCGCCAGCGCCAAGCCGAAGCGCTGCCTGCTGCGCAGCGGCGCATCCAGCTAGGCTACGACAAGGCGTGGCAGCATCTGGGCAAAAACCTGTGCCCTGGCTGTGAGCGCAAGATCGACCTCAAAGATGGCGTGACCGACTTTTGCCCGCACTGCGGCATTGGCCTGTTTGCGCCATGCACCGCCTGTCAGGCACGCAAGAGCAGGTTTGCCAAATTTTGCTTTCAGTGTGGTGCGCAAGACGCCGCCGTCCACACCTTGGATTAACAAAGATAGCTGCTTGCCTTGGTGTATCAAGGTTTTCAGATAGTTTTCATGCTGAAAACCTTGCTGTTCAAAGGCAAGTAGCTACCAAATCAAAGATAAAACAGGCTTATACCGACGATGGCGCCAAGGCGGGGCCATATTGCCGCACCTGGTTGCGGCCGCCGTGTTTGGCTTGGTACAGCGCCTCATCGGCCCGGGTCAGCAGCTGCTCAATGCTGTCGTTTTTCCCAATGATGGAAACCGCGTGCAGGCCCACGCTGAGCGTCACATGCAGTTTGTCGCTGTCGGCCGTGGGGAAGATGTGCTCGCGCGCAGCCTCGCAAATGCGCTGCGCCACGATCAGCGCCTGATCGCGGTGCGTGCGCGGCAGCAGTACCGCAAATTCTTCGCCGCCCATGCGGCCCAGCAAATCATCGGCACGCAGCAAGCCCGAGGCCAGCGCCGCAAAGTCCTGCAGCACCATGTCGCCTTGGGCGTGGCCGTATTGGTCGTTCACGCGCTTGAAATGGTCGATGTCCAGCATCAGCACCGCCACGGGCTGGCCTTGCTCTTCCAGGCGCGAGAGCAGCTTTTGGCTGCGCTCCATGAAAGCGCGGCGCGAGAGCGTGCCGGTCAAAAAGTCGTGGCTGACGGCGTATTTGAGCTTTTGCAAAGCCTGCGAACGCAGCGCATAGGCGCAGGCCACGGCCAGCGGTGCCAGTGACAGCAGCGCCAACCCTGTACGGTAAGAGGTCACATCCAGCGCGTGATCGGGCGTGAAGCTAAAGGCCCCCATGGCAATCGTGGCGGTCTTCCAAAAGCACACCAGCAAACTGATGACAGTGGTGGGAAACACCCCAAACGTCATCGCGCACCAAACCATGGCCGGCATGATGAAGGCAATAGCACCGGGGCCGCCAATGGTCAGGCTCAGTATCTCGCAGCCCACCAAGGCCACCAGCGGCAGCAAGTGGTGCATGGTCATGCGCGGCCAGGTCTCGCGCGGCCAGTGCCACAACCACCCTTTGGGCGCGGCCAGAAACAGCGGTGTGAGCAAAACAAAGTTGTAGAACTCGGTGGACAACCACAGCAGCGCCGAGCGCCACAGCGGCACATCAAAAGCCACGCTGCCTGGCCAGGCGCCTACCAGCGTGCAGGCCAA
>JBJEZV010000215.1:0-2897 GCA_051887595.1 Comamonas sp. | reverse complement strand
CCGACCAAGCACGCTGCAAAAATGCAGAGCACCAACGCCACTTGGGCTTGCCAAAGTGGGCGTTGGTGAGCAGGGCGGTGCAAGGCAGAAGTGGGCACAGTAGGAAGCGCGCTGGCGCAAAACCACGATGAGCGGATTTTGGGTCAGCCTGCAACAGTGGCGATGGCAGACAATGCCACGAACTTGTGAGGCAATGCAAGCACTCTGCCGACCGTGGGGGCTTATCCTCATGCCCCCATCGGCGCCGTAATGCGCAGAGGGGGCAGGGCTGAGCCGTTAGACGCCGCGTGCGCGGTCAGCCTTGAACTGGGCGCGGAACTGCTCGAAAGTACCTGCTTCGAGCGCGTCGCGGATTTCCTGCATCAGGTTCAAGTAGTAATGCAGGTTGTGGATGGTGGTCAGCATGGGGCCAAGCATTTCGCCGCAGCGGTCCAAGTGGTGCAAATAAGCGCGGCTAAAGCCATCGCGCCCGCCGTTGTCCCAGCTCACACCGCTCTTGCCCGCACATGCGTGGCAGGTGCAGGTGGTGTCCAATGGCTGGTGGTCGGTCTTGTGGCGTGCATTGCGCAGCTTCAAGTCACCGTAGCGCGTGAACACTGTGCCGTTGCGTGCATTGCGGGTGGGCATCACGCAGTCAAACATGTCCACGCCGTCGGCCACGCCTTGTACTAAGTCTTCAGGCGTGCCTACGCCCATCAAGTAGCGCGGCTTGTTGGCAGGCAACAGGTGGGGTGTATGCGCCATGATCTCCAGCATCTCGTCCTTGGGCTCACCGACAGAGACACCGCCCACGGCGTAGCCAGGGAAGTCCATCTCGACCAGGGCTTCCAGCGATTCTTGGCGCAAGTTGGTGTACATACCGCCTTGCACAATGCCAAACAGCGCGTTGGGGTTACCCAAGCGCTCGAATTCATCCTTGGAGCGCTTGGCCCAGCGGCGGCTCATTTCCATGGATTTGCGCGCTTCGGCTTCCGTGGTTTTCTTGCCGTTGGTCTCATACGGGGTGCACTCGTCGAGCTGCATCACGATGTCAGAGTTCAACACCGTCTGGATTTGCATGCTCACTTCGGGCGACATGAACAGCTTGTCTCCGTTGACGGGACTCTGGAAATGCACGCCTTCTTCGGTGATTTTGCGCATCGCGCCCAGCGACCAAACTTGGAAGCCGCCCGAATCGGTCAGGATGGGCTTGTCCCACTTCTCAAAACCGTGCAGGCCACCAAAGGTCTTCATGATGTCCAGGCCTGGGCGCATCCACAAGTGGAAGGTGTTGCCCAAAATGATTTGTGCGCCCATTTCTTCCAGGCTGCGGGGCATGACGCCTTTGACGGTGCCATAAGTGCCGACAGGCATAAAGATGGGGGTTTGCACCACGCCGTGGTTGAGCGTGAGCTTGCCACGGCGGGCGTGGCTGGTGGGGTCGGTTTTGAGGAGTTCAAACTGCAGCATGATGGCTCGCATTGTCCCAGAACGAAGGTGGCATTGCCGTACAAATGCGGGTGTCGGGGTGGCATATAGTGGAATGCCCATGCATGCAGGAGAGACCATGACCCATCACCTGATGATTGCCCTTGACGGCTCTGAAGAATCGCTCGAAGCCGTGCGACTGGCCATTCACCTGATCCAAGGAGGCCTCAAAGCCGATGTGGCGCTGGTGCAGGTACAAGAGCCTGCTTCATTGTTGCAACTGGCCACGCACGACGCTGACGATATTGCGGCGGCAGCTGTAGAGGCGGGCGAGCACCTCATGGCCGAGGGCATGGCCTTGCTCGATGCCCAAGGGATTGGTTATACGACCGAAGTCGTGCTGGGAGAGCCAGCGACCATGCTCATCGATATGGCGGAGGAGCTGGATGCAGATTGGGTGCTGATTGGTGCACGCGGTGTTAGCGCGGTGGAAAGTGTGCTTGTCGGATCTGTCTCTAAGGCCGTGATCAGCCGTTGTACGCGGCCGGTGCTGGTGGCTAAAAAACGCAGCGCCATAGACGCCGATTTTGAGACTGAGGGCGTTGACGCCAGCGAATGACCGAGAAGTTGGGTTGGTGCAGCGCTATGCGCGAAGCTGCTTAGGCAGCTTTGCGCTGCCACGACTTGTGGCTGCCGTGCGCACCTGCGTTGCCATGGCTATAAGCGCCCGACTGTGCGCGCGGCTGTAATTTGCCGTGCGGTAGGGTCGACAGGCGCAGCAGCAGACGCCGGCAGTAGCCACGAATCCACAGGCATTTGTTGATTTCTTCGACAGGAAAGGGCCCGCTGATGACGATGATGTCTGCGGCCTCTTGCCAGCGCCCTGCTGCGCGCAAGCGGCGACGAGTGTGGCTGGCCCAGGATTGAATACGGGCAGGACTGCCGTGCTGGTGGACTTCGCCGGTGTGGTTGTCAAAAGCAATGGCCAGCACATCGGTCTTCAGCTTAAAGCGGCGCTCGCCTGTGACTGCGCTGGGTGCTTCGCGCATGTCGTACAGGTAGTAGCTACCGGCTTTGAGCTGATATTGCAGATTCATGGTGTTCCTTGAGCCGCATTGTGTGCGACGGTCCATGTATGCAAAACGAAGAATTGGCAGACCTCAGTCGGCCAATTGGCGACACTGCCCATGAAGGGCATGGCCCATTCTGCGGCAGGGAGCAGGCGCAGCCTGTCCCCTCAATGCAACAGATTAAAAGTCCAGCAGGCTCAGGCCCACAGAAAGCGAAGTGCGCTTGCGGTTGTAGTCAATCAAGCTTTCGCCGTAGCCACTGAACAGTTGCACATGCAAGCGCAGATTGCTCTTGCTGCCGTTGAAACCTTCGCCAATGGTGCGCATCCACTCCAAGCGCCCTGAGCCATAACCCTTGCCCACTGTGCCCCGTGCCGTCAGGCCCAGCGTATTGGCCTCATTGGGGTGCCACATCAGCTT
>JBJEZV010000214.1:1841-6109 GCA_051887595.1 Comamonas sp. | reverse complement strand
GTGCATTTGTGCGGGTCGATTTCGTAGATGAGCTCGCCCATGTAGATGGCGTCGTTGGGGCATTCGGGCTCACACACGTCGCAATTGATGCACTCATCGGTGATCATCAACGCCATGCTGCACCTCCTGGGCACAAGGCCGCGTGCAGGCAGTCAGCGCGATACAAAGGGTTCAGCACAGGGGACATGCCAAAGATTATCCGCTGCAAGTGGCCCCTGCCCGCACATTGCACACACTTCCATGCATTGCACTAAGGGATTTACCGCTATGCTCGGAGCCCGCTACGCTTACGCCCACCCTGCTCCATGAGTGTTTTTCTTTTCAAACGCCTGCTCACGCTGATAGCCACCTTGCTTGCTGCATCGGTGGTGGTGTTTGCTGTGCTGGAGATTTTGCCGGGCAACGCCGCACAGGTGCTTATGGGGCCCGATGCTGATCCTGAAGCCGTGGCTGCGATGGCGGAACAGCTTGGCCTAAACCAGCCTGCTGCCCAGCGCTATGTGCAGTGGATCACGGGATTTGTCACAGGCGATTTGGGCAACAGTTATGCCTACGGCTCTCCAGTATGGGAGCTCATTGGCGAGCGTCTGGCCTTAACACTGCCACTGGCCATTTTGGCGATGCTCATCACCACCGTACTGGCGTTGGCCGCAGGCATCTATGCCGCCTCGCGCCACAACAAGCTGGGCGACGTGAGCATCATGACGCTGGCGCAACTGGGCATTGCCATCCCCAATTTCTGGTTCGCCATCTTGCTGATCTTGCTGTTTTCCGTGAAGTTGCAGTGGTTCTCGGCCGGTGGCTTTCCGGGCTGGAGCGAAGATATGGGCGGCGGCTTTTGGCCCGCGCTCAAGGCGCTGTTGCTGCCCGCGATTGCACTGGCTGTGGTGCAAGCAGCGATCTTGGCACGCATCACGCGCTCAGCGGTGCTCGAAGTGCTGCGCGAAGATTTTGTACGCACCGCGCGTGCCAAAGGGCTGAGCCAACGCGCCGTCCTGTGGGGCCATGTGCTGCGCAACGCCATGATCCCCGTCATCACCGTCATGGGCCTGCAGTTTGCCAACTTGCTGGCGGGCACCATCGTGGTGGAAAACGTGTTTTATCTGCCCGGTTTAGGGCGGCTGATTTTCCAGTCGATTGCCAACCGCGACCTGATCGTGGTGCGCAATTGCGTGATGCTGCTGGCGGCCATGGTGATCGTGGTGAATTTTGTGGTGGATGTGCTGTATGCCGTCATTGACCCTCGCGTAAAGGCCAAGGACTTATGAGCACCACTGACCACCATTTTTGGCAGCGTGCGCTGCGCCACCCCAGCTTTGTACTGGGTGCGCTGCTCAGCGGCTTGCTGCTGGCGTGTGCTGCGCTGTCCTGGGTTTGGACGCCTTGGGACCCCTACGCCATGAATCTGGAGGTCAAGCTCCAGCCACCTAGCGCCCAGACCTGGATGGGCACCGACGCCTATGGGCGCGATGTGCTCTCGCAAATCATGGTCGGCGCACGCAGCTCGATTGCCGTGGGAGTGATTGCCGTGGGCATTGGCCTGGGCTGCGGCGTGCTGCTGGGCCTGCTGGCGGCTGCACGGCGCGGCTGGGTGGAAGAACTCATCATGCGGCTGTCGGACTTCACGTTCGCGTTTCCGGCCATCTTGTCGGCCATCATGATGACGGCGGTGTTTGGCCCCAGCATGGTTAACGCCATTATTGCGATTGGCATCTTCAACATTCCGACCTTTGCCCGCATCACGCGCGCATCGGCCAACGCCATTTGGGCGCGCGAGTACGTGATGGCAGCGCGGGCCTGCGGCAAAAACGGCTGGGCCATCACCTGGCAGCATGTGCTGCCCAATATCGCGGGCGTGCTGATGGTGCAGGCCACCATCCAGTTTGCGATGGCCATTTTGGCGGAGGCGGCACTGTCGTATCTGGGCTTGGGCACGCAGCCGCCGCAGCCTTCTTGGGGCCGCATGCTCAGTGATGCACAAACCTTGATGTTCCAAGCGCCCTTGCTGGCGGTGTTTCCGGGCGCTGCTATTGCTGTGTCAGTGCTGGGCTTGAATTTGCTGGGCGATGGCTTGCGCGATCTGCTCGATCCGCGCCTGCGCAACGCACGCGCCTGAAAGACATTCGACCATGGCCTTGCTGGAAGTCAAAGGACTGAACCTGTTTTTGCGCGGCCCACAGGGCAGCAGCGTGCAGGCGCTGCGCCACCTGTCGTTCAAGCTCGAACGCGGTGCAGCGCTGGGCATCATCGGTGAGTCTGGCAGCGGCAAATCGCTGACGGCGCAAACCTTGATGGGCCTGCAACCCACCAACGCCAGCGTGACTGGCAGCTTGCAGTGGGATGGGCAGGAAATGGTCGGCGCCACCGAACGCCAATGGCAGTCGCTGCGCGGCAACCGCATCGCCATGGTTTTTCAAGAGCCCATGACGGCACTCAATCCGGTGCACAGCGTCGGACGCCAAGTGGCCGAGCCCATACGCCGCCACCGGGGCATGGATGCCGCCAGCGCCATGAAAGCCGCCACGGCTTTGCTGGAACGCGTGGGCATAGCCGAAGCCTCTGCCCGCATACACGACTACCCGCACCAGTTTTCTGGCGGACAGCGCCAGCGCATCACCATTGCCATGGCACTGGCGTGCGAACCGGACTTGCTCATTGCCGATGAGCCCACCACGGCGCTGGACGTAACCGTGCAGCAGCAAATTCTGGATCTGATCAACGACCTGGTCGCCGAGCGCAACATGGCGCTGATTTTGATCTCCCACGATCTGGGCGTGATTTCGCAAAACGTCGACGACATGCTGGTCATGTACGGCGGTCAATTGGTTGAAAGCGGCCCGACTGGTGCCATCTTTCGCCACATGGCCCACCCTTACACACGCGGCTTGATGGCTGCGCGTCCGCGCCTGGATGCGCCGCGCCAGCCCAGTGGACAGCCGCTGCCGCTGTTCACCATTCCGGGCACGGTGCCAGCACTTGCGGATTTGCCCAAAGGCTGCACCTTTGCTGGACGCTGCCCGTTCACAGCGCAGGGCTGCTACGAAGACAAACCGCCGCGCGTGGGCATTCCCAGTTTTCAGCCGCAAGAAGCGGCGTACAGCAGCCTGGGGGTGCACCAAGTGCGCTGCCTGCGCCCAGAGGCCATGCGCCCGGGCAATGTGGAGGCCTGGAAATGAAGCCCGAAGCCCTGCGCGCGCCGCTGCTGCAAGCGCTGCAACTGAGCAAAAGCTATCCCCAGCCCCGACGTCACCTGTGGCAGCCAGCACCGGCTGTGCCGGTGTTGCACGAGATCGATCTGAACGTGTACAGCGGCCGTAACCTGGGCATTGTGGGCGAATCGGGCTCAGGCAAATCCACGTTGGCGCGGCTACTCATGGCGCTGGACCGCCCCACGCAGGGCCAAGTGCTGCTGGAAGGCCAGGATTTGCACGCGCTTTCGGCTTCTGCCTTGCGTGCGGCACGGCGCGATTTTCAGATGGTATTTCAAGACCCCTATGGCTCGCTCAACCCACGTATGCGCATTGCACGCATCGTCGCCGAGCCCTTGCAAGCACTGAGCCGCACCAGCGCTGCCGAGCAACGCGAACGCGCAGCCGAAGCGCTGGCCCAGGTGGGTTTGCACACCAGCGATCTGGACAAATTTCCGCATGAGTTCTCGGGCGGTCAGCGCCAGCGCATTGCGATTGCACGCGCGCTCATCACCCGGCCCAAACTCATCATCGCTGACGAGCCGGTCAGCGCACTCGATGTGTCGGTGCAGGCACAGGTGCTGAACTTGTTGCTTGATCTGCAACAACGCTTTGGCATGACCTATGTGCTCATCAGCCACGATCTGGCCGTGGTCAACCACCTGTGCCAGGACGTGGCCGTTATGCAGCAGGGCCGCATCGTCGAGCAAGGTGCGCCGCAGCAGCTGTTCCAACATGCGCAGCACCCTTATACGCAGCGCTTGCTCAACGCTGTGCCACAAATTGCTCCGGGCCGCGCGCGGGCCGATCGCCAGTTGCGCGCTCAGCAGTCTGTGAACAACTTGGTGTAAAAAGCGGGCTGTTTGCGCAAGCGCTACAGTGGCGCCTGGCAGATACGATCCATAGAGACAAACGGAGATCCAGCATCATGATTCAACGCCGCAGCTTGCTTGCGTCCGGCGCATTGGCCAGCCTGAGCGCGTGGGCGCCCTTTCCCAGTTTTGCGCAGAGCAAAAAAGATACGGTCACTTTGGCATTGACGCTGGAGCCCCCTGTGCTGGACCCTACCGCCAGCGCCTC
>JBJEZV010000214.1:0-1741 GCA_051887595.1 Comamonas sp. | reverse complement strand
GAGGTGGTGACGCACGAGATCGATCCCGACTTTTTGTTTGTGTTGGGTCAGGCGACGGCCATCATCGTTGAGCCCAAGAGCGCAGCCACCAACTCCACCAAGCCCGTGGGGACAGGGCCTTACAAGCTGGGCCAATGGCAAAAAGGCGCATCGATCACGTTGCTGGCATGGCCGCAGTACCGCGATGCGGCCAAGATTCATATCAAGCGCGCCACATTTCGCTTTATTCCTGATTCTGCGGCCCAGGTGGCAGCACTGCTCGCAGGCGACGTGGATGCGTTTCCACGCGCGACACCGCGCAGCGTGCCGCAGTTTGAAAAAGATCCGCGCTTTCAAGTGCTGGTCAGTGGCTCGCGCGCCAAAACCATTTTGGCCATCAACAACGCCCGCAAGCCCTTGAACGACGTGCGCGTGCGCCGCGCCATTGCTGCGGCCATTGATCGCAAGGCCATCATCGAAGCTGCAGCCGAAGGCTATGGCGCGCCCATTGGCAGCCATTACGTGCCCGGCGCTTTTGGCTATGTGGACACCACGGCAGTCAATCCGCACGATGTGAACAAAGCCAAGGCGCTGCTGGCCGAGGCGGGCGTCAAGCTGCCTTTGCAACTCACTATGACGCTGCCACCTGCGCCCTACGCACGCCAAGGCGGTGAAGTCATTGCGGCGCAGCTGGCCCAGGTGGGCATTCAAGTCAAATTGCAAAACGTGGAATGGGCGCAGTGGCTGTCTGGCACTTACGGCAACAAGCAGTACGACCTGACCATGATCAGCCACGTCGAGCCGTTTGACTTGGGCAATTTCGCCAAGCCAGACTACTACTGGGGCTACGACTCCAAACCGTTCCAAGAACTGTTTGAGAAGATCAAAAACACCGCCAAACCCACCGACCGCGCACGCTTGCTGGGTGAAGCGCAGCGTCTGCTGGCCGAGGATGCAGTGCATGGCTTTTTGTACCAACCGCAATGGGTCACGGTGGCCAATAAGGGGCTGCGTGGACTGTGGAAGGACATGCCCGTGTTTGTGAATGATTTGTCCCAGATGTACTGGGCAGCTTCGCGCTAAACACCCGTTTCATTCGCCAACCAACAGGCGGCTAGATCAGAAAAAGGAGCTATCTGCCATTATGTACAAAGGGTTTCAGATATAAAACTATCTGAAACCCTTTTGCTTTATAGGCAAGCAGCTATAGATACTGCTTTTTTGAATGCTTAACGCTGGCTGGTGGCCAAGCGAACCGCCAAGCCAAGGAACACCACACCGGCCAAGCGATTGAGCCACCACTGCGCACGCGCGGAGCGCTGCAAGATGCCGCCAAACACGCCCGAAAAGCTGGCAATGGCACCAAACACCACAAAGGTGGCCACGCCAAACACAGCGCCAAACCACACGATTTGCAGCGCCACATGGCCTCGCGCAGGGTCTGCAAATTGCGGCAAGAACGCCAAGAAGAAAATCAGCACTTTGGGATTGGTGATGTTCATCACCATGCCGCGCCCCACCATGCGCAGTGCCTCACGCCAATGCAAGGCTGGCGCTTTCGCTCCCGGGGCGGGCCCTTCACTGACCTGCGAAGGCGCGCGCAACGCCCCCCATGCCAGATAGGCCAGATACAACGCGCCGCACCACTTGAGCACGGTGAACGCCGTGCTGGACGCCGCAAACACAGCGGCCAAGCCCAGCGCCACAGCGGCGGTGTGCACCAAAATCCCCAAGCACAGCCCGACCACCACGCACATGCCCA
>JBJEZV010000213.1:0-6190 GCA_051887595.1 Comamonas sp. | reverse complement strand
GTCATTCATGCCTTCTGTGGCATGCAAACTGCGCACATGGGAACTGACATCACCGGGTATGCGTCCACTACCCGGCCTACGTCCCCACAACTGAGACAAGCAGCGCCACAGGCGCGCCAACACCTATGCAACTTTCGCTCCGAACCCGTCTGATTGTTTTATGTGTCTGCATCGTGGTGGGAGCCATGGCAGCCGTAGCCACCACCAATGTGTGGGTGACACGCAGCAGCACCTTGGCCCAAACCACCAGTCAGGCCCAACAATTGGCGCAAGCACATGCCGAAACCTTGGGCCAATGGATCACGGCCAAGCAACAGGTGGTGACTTCGTTGGTGCCGCACACCGTTGCCGACGATCGTGTCGCGGTGCTGCAAACGGCCGTGCAAGCCGGAGGCTTTGACCAAGCCTATATGGGCTACCCGGACGGCAGCTACATTTTTTAGGAGAACCGCCCAGGACGCGCTGCAGACTACGATCCGCGCCAGCGTGCGTGGTATAGCGGGGCACTTTCGACCGGAGGGCTGTCCATGACCGAACCCTTTCTAGGCGCCACCTCGCAAAAGCTGATCATCACGTTTTCGAAACTGGCGGGCACACCCGACAATGTGCAAGCCGTGGTGGCCGGTGATGTGATGCTGGAGTCCATCATTGCCGACATTGCCCGCATTCGCCCCAGTCCACAAAGCTATGCGTTTTTGGTCAGCGGCAGCGGCAGCGGCAGCGGCAGCGGCAGCGGCAGCGGTAGCGGTAGCGGTAGCGGTAGCGGTAGCGGTAGCGGTAGCGGTAGCGGCAAGATTGTGGCCCACCCTCAACATGCGCTGATCCTGTAGCCCATGCAAGCCATGCACGAGCAGCTCAACTTGCAAAGCCTGCACAACGTGGAAGGTGCCGCCCCACGCAGCTGGACCATTGACGGCCGCGACGCCTGGATTTTTGCGCACCCGATTCCGGGTTCCGACTGGCAGCTGGCCATCGTCATGGACCGCGCCGAGATGACTGCCTCACTGCAGCGCATGCTGGGCAGCTCCACGCTGATGACAGTGTGCTTGGCGTTATTGGCGGCGAGTCTGCTGTTTTGGAGCATCAGCAAAACGCTGCGCCGACTGCACGATGTGCGCGCAGCGATTGAAGCTGCCGGTGACGGCGATTTTTCTCAACGCCTGTCGGTTGACGGCAGCGATGAGCTCAGCACCATGGCAGCCGCTTACAACCGCTTTGCGCAAAACATTGCCCACTTGGTGCAGCAAATGCGCGAGAGCAGCAACTCGGTAGAAACCGCAGCGCGCGAAATTGCATCAGGTAATTTAGATCTTTCCGACCGCACCGAGCGCCAAGCGCATGAGCTGGCTTTGACGGTGCAGTCGGTGGAGCAACTGACCCACAATATCCACCGCAATGCCGACCACGCCCAGCGTGCCAATGCCTTGGCACATGAAGCTGCCACCATGGCGCGAAAAGGCGGCGATGTGGTGCAAGGCGTGGTGGGCGTGATGAAAGAGATCGACCAATCTGCCTTGCGCATGTCGCAAATCATTGGCGTGATCGATGCCATTGCCTTTCAGACCAACATCTTGGCCCTCAATGCTGCGGTCGAAGCAGCGCGCGCAGGCGAGCAAGGGCGAGGCTTTTCGGTGGTGGCTGCCGAAGTGCGCCAACTGGCCCAACGCTCGGCCACAGCAGCACGCGAGATCAAGCAGCTCATTGCTGACTCTACCCAGAACGTGCGCAACGGCAGCGCACTGGTGGCCTCTGCAGGTTCGACCATGCAAGACATGGTCCAAAGCGTGCACAGCGTGGCCACGCTGATGGCCGAGATCAGCGCCGCCACGCAAGCGCAAAGCCAAGACATTGCGCAAATCAACCAAGCCGCACTCCACATGGAATCCAGCACCCAGCAGAACACCGCCCTGGTCGAACAAGCGTCTGCAGCTGCATCAAGCCTGCTCGATCAAGCCCAACTGCTGGCGCGTATGGTGCAGGTGCTGCACACCGAGTCGCGCGCGGAGATGCCGCCGCCATTGCTCAGTGCGGATGAGACAGCCAACGTACTTTAACCCCTAGGACGTTGGCTTTTTGCGCGCGAACCATGCTTAGGTAATGACGGGTGAGTCGGGTGTAGCGCTTTCTCAGCGATTGCTTCAGGCACTTTGGCATCGCTGGGGGCACGCGCCAAGTTGTCATTAGCCCGCACCAGCAAAGCAATTAACTCCATGAATTGCGCACGCTTTTCTGGAGTTAATGGTTCCAACATGCGGCTCTGTGCGCGCAGTACCGATGCTTCTGCAGATTCCAGCAAGTCTCGACCTGACTCTGTCACCGTCAGCAGACGCACGCGCTTATCTTTGGGACTGATGTTTCGCAGCATCAATCCTCGTGCTTCCAAACGATCAATCACGCTTCCAATGGTGGAAGTATCGAAGCCAATACTGCGCGCCAGTTTGCGCTGGTCCATGCCAGGTTGGCGCAAAACCGAGGACAACGCCGCATATTGCACGGGCGTGACGCCATACGGCTCCGTCTCTTCCATGAACACAGCCACTGCAATTTGCTGTAAGCGGCGAATGTGATAGCCAGGGTAATTTTCAAGTTCTGCTGGTTGATAAGGCATAGCTGGCAAACGTTCAATGCAGTGCGATTTGTGGGCTGGCCTCTCTTCGGATCTGAGAAGCTGCCCTTGCACCAAGCTGCCCGAATGTTCGCACGTTCTCACGCAGTCCAACATGTTTGGCAGTGACAAGGGTTTGCACCATGTAATGCCGAGAAATACCAAAACTACACTGATCGTCAGCATACTTTTCATTCATATGCCGACTGAACCAAAACGCTTAGGTCCAGTTTATTAATCGTCTGCTTAACTAGCCAAGCATGCATTTCTGGGCGCCTAAATCGGTCATTGGTTCACCTTGGAGTTCTGTTCACTCATGCATTCGCCAGTTACTTTGAAACCTATCGCTGCGCCCGGACAGCCAGAACCCAGCCCCGAGTTGGAAGCGCTTTACCGCGGTTTTGAGCAGGAAAAGCTGGTGCCGTTATGGACGCAAATTGGCGATCTCATGCCTTCAGCTCCCCACAGCAAAGCCAGCCCTCATCTCTGGCGCTGGGAACGTTTAGTTGCCTTGGCACAAGCTGCAGGTGATTTAGTACCCGTGGGTCGAGGTGGGGAACGACGTGCCATTGCCCTGGCCAACCCCAGCCTAGGTGGACGCCCCTTTGCTACGCCTACTTTGTGGGCGGCAATTCAATATTTAATGCCCGGTGAACATGCGCCCGAACACCGACATTCCCAGCACGCGTTTCGGTTTGTGGTCGAAGGAGAGGGCGTCTGGACTGTCGTAAATGGCGATGCGGTTCGCATGTCGCGTGGCGATTTCTTGCCACAAGGTGGCTGGAACTGGCATGCACATCACAATGCAGCCACTGAGCCCATGGCTTGGATTGATGGTTTAGATATTCCGTTTTCCTATTACACGGAATCACAGTTTTTTGAGCATGGCCGCACTCAGTTGCCGCAACAGGAGTGTCAAACACCGGTGTTTTCACGCTCCGAGCGACTGTGGCGTCACCCAGGGCTGCGCCCCGTCGCCCAAATGCAAGATCAAACCACAACACCCTTGCTGGCCTACCGCTGGGTGGATACGGACCGTGCCTTGCAAGAACAGTTGGAGTTAGAAAACGAAGGTTATCCAGCGACTGTCAGTCCTGGGCATGCGGCCGTGCGCTTTTCCAACCCGACCAATGGCCGTGACGTTTTGCCAACTATGCGCTGTGAGATGCATCGTATTCGATCAGGCTGCAGCACTCATATGCAGCGCGAAGTGGGGTCGTCTGTCTACCAAGTGTTCGAGGGAACTGGCACCGTCACCGTGGGGGAACAACAATGGCAGGTCCACCGTGGCGACATGTTTGTCGTTCCATCTTGGCAAACCTTTGCTGCGCATTGCGATCTCCAAGCGCCAACGCTGGATTTGTTCCGTTTCTCGGACACCCCCATTTTCGAAGCATTGCATACCCATCAACGCCAAAGTGTCTGAGTTTTAGCTTGGGCAAGGCAGACCTTGATTTCAATACTTACGCACAACATGACCGCTGAAAATTATTTGTGGACGCCTGCAGCCACGCCATCCGTTGGAGTTCAAGGCACAAAACAGCGCCTGCCTGTAAACCGATTGTTTTTTGTTGGACGCAACTACCATGCACATGCCATTGAAATGGGGCGGCCAGTGGATAAGAACAGCGAGCGACCGTTTTACTTCACCAAGTCGCCACAGACGCTCATTGCCTCGGGCAGCACAGTGCCCTATCCAAGCGAGACTGAAAACTTCCACTTTGAAATGGAGTTGGTGGTGGCCATTGGTCAAGCCGGTTTTCGCATTCCGGCGACACAAGCCCACACACACATCTATGGCTACGCATGCGGACTCGATATGACACGCCGCGATCTGCAATTGCTAGCGCGCGATAAAGGGCGACCTTGGGATTTGGGCAAGGATGTCGAGTACTCGTCAGTGATTTCTGACATTGTGCCCATGCAAGGGCACATCGTGGACCAAGGTGCTATTGAACTGGCGGTCAATGGTCAGCCCAAACAGCAAGCCAACGTGCAGCAACTGGTTTGGAACATTCGAGAAGTCATTGCCGATCTGTCTTTGTTCTATCACTTGCAACCTGGCGACTTGATCTACACAGGTACTCCAGAAGGCGTAGGCGCTGTACTGCCCGGTGACCACCTTATAGGACATGTGGAAGGTGTAGGAGCGATCGAGGCCACGATAGGCCAGCCAATTCTCTAGCAATTACATGACCCAAGCTTTGTATCGCAGCATTTGTTAGCGCTGTGATGGTTCCGCCACTTGAGACCCCCCTCAAGTCTTTTTCGTCCTTGAGCAGTGAGATAAAAATCTTGAACCAGGAGACAACTGTGAAAAAAACAAACTCTGCACACACTGTGCGCACTTCCCGCCGCCAATGGATAGCTGCCACTGCCTTGATGGCATTAGGTACAAGCGCATGGGCACAAACCAATGCAGCAGCCGATTTCCCCAATCGTCCTGTGAACATCGTCACGGCTTTTGCCGTAGGCAGTGGGCCTGATGCAGTATTGCGCATTGTGGGCGAGAAACTCTCAGCTCGCTGGGGGCAAAGCGTTACGATCGACAATCGACCCGGTGGGGGCGGTTTTGTGGCCATTGAAGCAACTCGCCGCCACAAACCCGATGGCTACAACTTGCTGCAGCTCGACAGCGAACATGTTTCGGCATTGCCATACCTGTACAAGAGCAAAAAATTCACCACACTGGAACATTTTGACCAAGTAGCTCCCCTGTTTTTAACGCCGTTTTTTGTAGCTGTGTCCTCCAATTCTCCATGGAAAAACATGGCTGATTTGATCCAAGCAGCCAAGGCTGCACCCAATGCGGTGAGCTACGGATCATGGGGCGTAGGCAGCCCAGGCCACTTAGGTGGTGCATGGTTGGACTATTTGGCAGGTAGCACCATGACCCACGTCCCCTACCGTGAAGTCAGCCAGCTCTTTACGTCCGTGGCCAACGGAGATCCCGCTTGGAGCTTTGCCAGCATCCCTTCAAGCCAAGGCATTTATAAAAGCGGAAAAATTCGCTACATCGCTGTAGCCGCACCGCAGCGCTTCCCGCAGATGCCCGATGTTCCAACCGTGGCAGAAGCAGGTGGACCTGCCGAATTGATCGTCAATTCCTTTGTGTCGCTCAATGCACCTAAGGGCATTGATCCAGCTATCCGTGACAAGATTCACAAAGACGTGGTGGCGGTACTTCAAGATCCTGAAGTCAAAGCCAAGTTCTCGACCTTCGCCTTCCAGCCGATGACCTCTTCGTTGGCCGAAATGCGTGACATCGCACAAAAGAAATCAGACCAGTACAAGTTGCTGATTGAAAAAGCCAACATCAGCTTGGACTAAAGGCAAAAAAAACCGCTGCGGCTCTCGCCCAGCGGTTTTTTTCGTTGCAGCAACGTCAGTCTGTTTGAAGCAGACCGCGCCGAAAACGCAGCAAGCTGCGCAGGGTTACTATGGCACATACAAGGTGCAAAGCGCCAATCACCAGCAGCAACAGCTGCTGGCGCAGGCTATCTGGTTGGGCCAGCCACTGCGGCATCAGCCCATACTGAAAGAGCAAGGCCGTCAGCAAGCCACCAACTATATAAATAAGAGTGG
>JBJEZV010000212.1:0-6268 GCA_051887595.1 Comamonas sp. | reverse complement strand
CATCGAAGGTGCACTGCGCGGGGTAGTGCCCACATCACATCCACAAGGAGCTGACCATGAACTATCCAAATCAACCCCATGATCCTTCCAAGGTGCCAGCTGTCGACACCCCCATGGATGACCACCCCATTGGCACCAGCGTAGGCGCTGCTGGCGGTGCAGTCACAGGCGCAGCCATTGGCACAGTGGGCGGCCCAGTGGGATCAGTGGTCGGCGCTGTGGTCGGCGCTGTCGTCGGTGGCTTGGCTGGTAAAGGCGCAGCAGAATTTATCAACCCCACAGAAGAAGACGCGTACTGGCGTGATGCCTATACGCGTGAGCCCTATTACTCCGACGCTTACAGCTTTGACGACTACGCTCCGGCGTACCGCGCAGGCTATACCGCGCGCATGGAAGGCAAGGCCAACTGGAACGATGCGCGCAGTGAATGGGAGCGTCGCTGGGACGAAGAACACGCGCAAAGCCGCATGCGCTTTAAAGACGCTGAACCGGCCATCAAATCAGCCTGGGAGCGCGCCAACAAATACTATGTGACGCAAAACCAAGGCTAAGCCTTGCGTTGAAGAGAAGGGGCTGATGGCAAACTGCAGATTCAGCCCCGGTTTCTATAAAACCTCCGCCAGCCGCGTACCATGCGCGCATGACCACCCAATACGAAAACCTCGCCACGCTGCAGGCGTGGAGCGACTTTTTCAAAGTTTCCCTTTCTGAATTGCCTGCTGAGCGCCAAATGCGCTCGCGACGCATGTCAGGCTTTATCCGCGGCACCGTGCTGCCCCATACGGAGGCTGCCGATGACGTAGCGCCTGCCGCAGTAGCTGCCAATCCAAATGCCACAGATGCGCCTGTGACCAGCAAGAAAGCTGCACCAAGGGTGCAGCGCGACTGGGTGCCTGCCATGTGGGGCTTTGTTCCGCCGCAGGCAAAATCCGTCAAAGATGCCCATCTGCGCGCTACCAAGCTGTTGGTGGCCCTCAACGAAACCGTGAGCACGGCGCAAGCGTTTCGTGAAGCATGGCTGGCCGGGCAGCGCTGCATTATTCCCATGCAGGCGTTTTATGTCGACGATGTGCGCACCGGCAAAGCCATCCCCACGCGCATTGCACGTGTCGACGGTCAGCCCATGGGCGTGGCCGGGGTCTGGAGCCGCTGGGCTGATCCGGAAACGGGCACTGAACTGCTGAGCTATGCCGTGCTAACCATCAATGCCAACAGCCACGCACTGATGCGCCGCTATGGCCATGCGGGCAACGACAAGCGAATGCCGGCTATTTTGGGAGAGGGTGCTTACGATGCATGGCTGAGCGCCCGCCAAGACAAGGCCCGTGAATTTCTGCGCGCCTATCCTGCCAATTGGCTGCTGGCCAATCCTGTAGAAACCAAGAAAGACAAAAAGCCCAAAGGGCTGTTTGATTGAGTTTGTAGCAGCGGCCATGTGTGCAGCTGAAAGAAAAAAGCCCTGTCGCTGGATGGCGTCAGGGCTTTTCTACGGTACGTGAATGCGTTATGGCTGTGATTTGAGCTTGTAGGCAATCACATAGTCACCGCGGTCCTTGGAGGTGCGAGCACCACCCACAGACAAAGCCACATACTGTGTGCCTGTCTTGGGCGAAACGTAAGTCATCGGTGTTGCCTGCGCACCCACTGGCAGACGTGCGCGCCACAGTTCTGCACCTGTTGCCACATCCATGGCTCGCAGGTAATAGTCTTGCGTGCCTGCATAGAACACCAATCCACCTGCAGTGGTGGTCGGACCACTCAGCGTGGGCATGCCCAGCGGAATTTCCAGAGGAATCTTCACGCCAACTTTCGTGCTGGAGTCAGCGACCGTGCCCATGGGGTGCTGCCACACCACTTGCTTGGTCTTGAGATCAATCGCGCTCATCGTGCCCCATGGTGGAGCCTGGCAGGGAATGCCCAGCGGCGACAGCAACTGTGTGTTGTGCGAGGCATAAGGTGTGCCTGCCTGTGGATGCAAACCTTCACCATGTCCCATGGATTGTTTGCGCTGGTCAGCTTCTGCACGTGGCACCAGTTCCACCACATTCGGGATACGCACATCATTGACGATGAGGTAACCGCTGTTTTCGTGGATAGAGACCGAACCCCAGTTCATACCGCCCAAAAAGCCGGGGTAGAAGATCGTGGGCTTGCCCACCATGGCGGGAGTGAAGTCACCCTCGTAGTTCATCTTTTTGAACTTGATGCGGCAGGCCAACTGGTCAAACCAGGTCGCCCCCCACATCTTGGCCTCTGTCAACGGACCGAAACCCAGGCTTGGAAAATCCACCGAGTAAGGCTGGGTGGGAGCGTAGCGTTCCCCTTCCACATGGCCTTGAGGCACAGGATTTTCTTCCACTTTGGAAATTGGGGTGCCATCCAGGCGGTTGAGTACAAAGGTCTGGCCGCGCTTGGTGACCTGAATCAAAGCGGGAACGGTGCCACCCTTGCCATCAGGGATGTCATAGAGCGCAGGCTGCGCAGGTACGTCGTAGTCCCAGATGTCGTGATTGACAGTGCGGAACTTCCAGCGCTCCTGGCCAGTCTTGAGATTCAAAGCCACGATGGATGAGTTGTACTCATCGCAAATGGCAGGCTTGTGGCCACCAAAGAAGTCTGAAGGACAGTTGCCTGTAGGCAGATAAATCAGACCTGCTTTTTCGTCCACAGCCGGTGTGGACCATACATTGGGTGTCGAGCGGGCATAAGCTTCACCAGCCTTGGGACCAGTGGCATTGGCAATATTGCCCAAGTCCCAAGCCCAAACCAGCTTGCCAGTTTTGGCATCAAATGCACGCACAGCGCCAGATGGCTCATCCACTTCACGGCCGTCAAAAACCCAGCCACCTACGATGACCTTGTCATCCACAACTGTGGGGGCAGAGGTCGGGAAGTAATAAGACTGCTTGACTTCACCCAGCCCCTTTTTCAGGTCGACCGTGCCGTTGTCGCCAAAGTCGGTGCATTGCGCGCCTGTAGTGGCATCAAACTGCATCAGGCGTGCATCGACCGTGGTCATCACCACGCGACGTTGGCATTGGCTTTGGGTTTCCTGCGTCGATGCGACTGCATCAATTGCAGAGGCTACAGGCACTTCGTAATAACCCAAACCACGGCAGCGGTTCCAGTACAAAGAGTTGGCTTGGGCTTCAAAGCGCCATTTTTCAGCACCGTTGTCAGCGTCCAGCGCAATCAAGGTATTGCGTGGAGTGCACAGGTACAAGGTATCGCCAATTTGCATGGGCGTGTTCTGGTCTTCGGAGCCAGGGTTTTTCGTGCCTGGACCATTTTCTTCGCCTGTGCGGAACGTCCATGCCACTTCCAGCTGGTCTACGTTGTCGCGGTTGATTTGATCGAGTGGCGCAAAACGCGTGCCCTGTGGGGTGCGGCCATAAAACTGCCACTGCGATTGCTGCCCTTCAGAGGCCGCAGCCACTTGCTGGTGCTCTTCAAAAGGAATATCCGCTTGCACCACGCCATGGGGCTGGAACATGCTGGCTAATCCTCCCAAGCTAACCAGACCCAGCAGGCCTGCGAGGCCCCAAGATGCTTTGCGCGCTTGTGCACCCAGCAGTGTCGGTGCTAGCAGCGCAGCTAGCAAACCCAGCACTACGACAGGAGCCAGGCGCGGCATCAAGGGCCAAAATTGCCAGCCTACTTCAGCCAGTGCCCAGATCAAAGTGCCCACAAACACGGCAGCAAATACAGCTAAACCAAGTGGTTTGCGCAGTATGAGCAGCACGCCGCTGGCAATCAAAGCAAGGCCGGTGATGAGGTAGTACGCGGAGCCGCCTAAGCCCACGAGCTCAATGCCTCCCCAGCCTAAGGCGGCGCCCATCAGAGCCAAGATTAGGCCCAGCAGACGTATGCCCCAAAGGGGACTGGATGTTGTTTTTTCCATTTTTCAATCGTTAAGGTTGCTTCCTGCACTTCTTTCTAAGGCAGGCAGCCGCGATTGTTGAAGTTTTTTGCTCTCACAGTTGCAAGTCTTATATAAGACCCTGTGTTGCATTTGGTATTGCGCACTGCGTGTATGAAATAGACACTGAGTCGTTAACCAAACAGACAAAAAAATCCCTGCTGCGTTCAAAGCGAGCAGGGATTAAAAAGCGAGACCAAGCTGACCCTTCTTAACAGGGTTCCACCAAGCTCGTCTTGGTTTATACGTGCGCTGATTCGCTCAGTAGTGCTTCTACTGCCGCGTGGGCTGCCAGCGTCTGTGCACAGGCATTGGCAGCTTCTTCGCCTTTTTTGACAAAGTGCTCGCGGAAAAAGCCGAGCAACTCTTCCGAAGGCTGAAAGTTATAGGGGGTGAGCGCCACCGAGAACACGGGCACGCCGGTATCCAATTGCACACGCATGAGGCCATCCACTACGGCGGTAGAGACAAACTCGTGGTGATAGATGCCGCCGTTGACAATCACAGCGCAACCAATCACGGCATCAAACTTGCCGGATTCGGCCAGTTTCTTGGCCATCAGTGGAATTTCAAAAGCGCCAGGTACTTCAACTTGGTGGATGCGGGCAGGTGCCGCGCCCAAGGCTTGCAGTTGCCGGGCGCAGGCATCGCGTGCGTTGTGTACGACATCGCTGTGCCAGTTGGCGCTAATGATGGCAATGCGGGCTTGGCTCAATGCAGCTTGGGTGGCCGCAGCGTTGGCAGAAGGGGTCAAGGTCTGATTCATGGTCTGTGTCTGTTCAAAAGACGAGCAACAAATGAATCAGGGCGCGCGAAGGCAGATGCCGATGACAGGCTGCAGTCATAGACAGCGGCGCTCCATGGGCACAAAACTAACTTCACGTATCTCTTTCATCCGGACTGTGACCGTCGGCTCTGGAGTCGCACCAGATCTGCTGACCTTGCGCGGCAATGCCGCCCAAGCGCTCGCGGGCTTGCAGATCAAGCTGCTTACCGCCGGTGGGGAATTGCACCCCGCCCTGAGAACGTATGTCGCCAAAACAGGGTTCCAGCGACAACAATCATTGTAGGCATCTGACCGTTCATCGGCAATGGCAGCGGCAACAAAAAACCGCCTGCAACTTGCGCTGCGGCGGTTTCTTGTCCGAAGAAACGGCTGAATTACTTCAGCTTGGTTTCCTTGTACTCGACGTGCTTGCGAGCCTTGGGGTCGAACTTGATGATCGACATCTTTTCAGGCATCGTCTTCTTGTTCTTGGTCGTGGTGTAGAAGTGACCTGTGCCAGCAGTCGAAGCCAGCTTGATCTTTTCGCGTCCGCCTTTAGCAGCCATTTTTATGCTCCTTGAGGAAATTAAGCCTGGCCACGGGCACGCATGTCTGCGAGCACGGAGTCGATGCCGTTCTTGTCGATCAAACGCAGGGCAGCGCTCGAAACACGCAGGCGCACCCAGCGGTTTTCGCTCTCAACCCAGAAACGACGGTACTGCAGGTTGGGCAGGAAACGACGCTTGGTCTTGTTGTTGGCGTGGGAAACGTTGTTGCCCACCATGGGCTTCTTGCCCGTAACTTCACATACGCGTGCCATTTGGACACTCCGATATTTGAAACGGCCGCCAGCACTGAAATTACGCAGCGATGCGCAATGCGCCAGCAGGCCTCACCTCGCCAGATAAAGGGTGGCGGTAACCCAAATTTGTCACACCCTGCAGCTGGTAAAAAACCAGCGCTAAATGCAGCAAAGCCCGCGATTATACGGGCTTTACACAAATTGGCCTATGGCGGCAGGGTATTAAGCCTGCCTCCTGGGCTTATTCCTGTTCCAAGAAACGCTGGGCATCCAGAGCTGCCATGCAGCCCGTGCCTGCGCTGGTAATGGCTTGGCGGTAGATGTTGTCTTGCACATCACCCGCGGCAAACACGCCGGGAATGCTGGTTTGCGTGGCAAAGCCCTTGTGGCCGCCTTGGGTGACGAGGTAGCCGTTTTCCATCTCCAGCTGGCCCTTGAAGATGTCAGTGTTGGGCGAGTGGCCAATCGCGATAAAGCAGCCTTGCAGCGCGATGTCTTCGGTGCGGCCGTCTTGCGTGCTCTTGATGCGAATGCCGGTCACGCCCGAGTTATCACCCAGCACTTCGTCCAGAGTGAAGTGGGTCTTGAGCTCGATCTTGCCTTCTTTGACCTTCTCCATCATCTTGTCCACGAGGATGGGCTCGGCCGTGAACTTGTCGCGGCGGTGGATGACGGTGACCTTGGACGCAATGTTCGACAGGTACAGCGCTTCTTCCACGGCCGTATTGCCGCCGCCGACCACGCACACAGGCTGGTCGCGGTAGAAGAAACCGTCGCAGGT
>JBJEZV010000211.1:0-6302 GCA_051887595.1 Comamonas sp. | reverse complement strand
TGACCCTGACCTGGGGTATCAATTGGCCCATCATGAAGCTGGGCGTCATGAATTTCCCCCCCCTGAGTTTCCGTGCCCTGTCGATGTGGAACGGCATTGCCGTGGTGGGGATGGTCATCGCGCTGCAAAAGCGTCCGTTTGCACTGCCGCGTGCCTATTGGCCCCAACTGCTCAAACTGGCCGTGTTCAACATGGTCATCTGGCACTGCCTGGTAATTATTGCCATGCCCATGGTGTCCAGTGGCCGCGCCGCCATATTGGGCTACACCATGCCGATCTTTTCAGCCGTGATTGGGGCTTGGGTGTTTCGAGACCGCTTGGCAGGCCGTGCATGGGCTGGCGTCGGGGCTGCATTTCTGGGGATTGTGCTGCTCTTGTGGCATGAGTTCGGGGCCTTGGGCGGTCGGCCGATGGGGGCCTTGCTGATTATTTTTGCGGCCGCATGCTGGGCCTATGGCACGCAACTGCTGCGCCGCGCGCAATTGCCTGTGGATGTCCTGGTGCTGTCGTTTTGGATGATGTTGATCACCGCCAGCGTGCTGACCTTGGGCGGTGTGATATGGGAAATGCCGCAATGGCATGCACCGAACGCCATCGCCTGGGGCGCCATTTTGTTCAACGGTTTCTTGGTGATTGGTTTTGCCCAGATGCTGTGGTTTATTTTGGCCCGCTCTTTGCCCCCCGTGGCCTCGACGCTGAGCGTCATGTTTATTCCTGTACTGGGCGTCTTTACCGGTGCATGGTGGTTGGACGAAGTCCTGCACTGGCAGGACTGGACGGCAGTAGGATTGATGGTGCTTGCTATTGCCTCGGTGCTGTGGCCCAGCCGATCCCGCCAGGCTTGAAGCCTGCCTGTTTGCTTTCTGAGAGATTTCTATGCTGAGCCAGTTGCTCACCTCTGTCATCGACGACATCCGTGGTGACACCATCACTTTGCGCAGCTTGCTGGAGCGCTGCGGGCGTGAAGGCATGCTGATGGTTTGTGCCATCGCCTGCCTGCCTTTTTTGATACCAGTGTCCATCCCAGGTGTGTCCACCGTGTTTGGTGCGGCCATCGTGCTCTTGGCTGTGGCGCTGTTTTTGAACCGTCTGCCGTGGTTGCCACAGCGCATTTTGGACAAGGATATGGATGCCAACAAATTGCGGCCCGTTTTGCTCAAAGGCGTGGGCATTGTCAGCAAACTCGACCGCTGGTTGCAGCCACGCTGGCACGGCCTGACCACGTCCCCCATGCAGCGTTTTAACAGCGCAGTCCTGGTGTTCGGCGGCTTGCTGCTGATGGCACCGCTTGGATTGATCCCGTTTTCCAACACAGTGCCTGCCGTCGGCATCTTGCTGCTGACTGTGGGCATGATGCAGCGTGACGGCCTCTTTGTGCTGCTGGGCTACCTGGGCCATATCCTCACGGTGGTTTACTTCGGCGTCTTGGCATATTTGGCCTGGGTGGGCGGCACTTTTGTTTTTGGCTAATTTAAGGTCTCAGATAATTACATACCTTCTGATTAGCAATAAATCAGGTACTATCGCCTTTTATTTTCAAAATTTTCCACAGGTCATCATGCCCAGTCACTTTCTCGACATTTGATATTTTAACAGCCTTACAATGCGGCGCACAATCTTTTTTGATCCTCTGCACTGTGCGCTATTATTTAAATCGACTAGTCGAGTACCAACCCAAAATCAGCGTCAATAGGCAGCCAAGTTTTGAAAATCGATTTGAGGTGGTTTAAACATGCGAGCCATCGACTACTCATCCGATCGCTCAATGCACTTTATCTTAGTTTCTTCAAGCTAAGCCGGGATAACCAATGCTGATTTTCTGCTACTTACCATCAGCGTTCATCATGCAGCGACCCATACATTCCGATTCGCAAAGGCTAAGCCTTTGCGAAGCAAGCATTCTTGCTGAAGGAAGGTTGGTTGGGCCGCTCGCTTGATAATGGCTCCATAGACTGGCTGCAAGTCATGAGCACCGTTACCCGTTTGGATAATTGAACCTTATATTCCGGCAATTGCTGCACAAAGGTAGGCATCATTGATGTTGGTGTACAACATACACATTAGCCCAATCAGGAGAGGTTAATATAGATACTGTGCGCAGCTTGCGCTATTTCCGGAGACCTTTAATTTAATGCACATGGATTTTGCATTTCCACTCGCCTATTATCCTACAGGTGTCTTCTCGTTGAATCATCCTGCTTGTTTTGCTTCCTGTGGTAACCTAGCACATACTTTTTCCAATCCCCACCCCGAAAGCCTTTAGGGCTGACTTTAAATTTTTGCAATAGATAGTTCGATAGCGGGACTGACTCATGCAGCCAGTCTACCGCTTTAAGATCGATGATATGTAAAAACAAATAATTACAAATCACTCGCCTGGTTTAAAACCAATTTGATTACTCACACTCTTCCAATATCGAAGCTCATCAATATAGAACTCATTGAAGTTTTCCACCCCAGGGCCTTCCAATTTTGCGCCGTAATCACTCCATATTCTTTTTATTTGTTCAGAGTTTAGTGCACTCTTCACAAGTTTATTCATTTGATCAATGACTAAAGGATCAGTCTTTGCAGGCGAAAAAATACCATACCAAGTATTAACAATCAACCCATCCACCCCAGCTTCAGCCATAGTAGGAACGCCTGGAAGCTTCTCCGATCTTGTGCTGGATGTAACAGCCAAGGCTCTCAGCCTGCCAGAACTAATATGCCCTAGCGCATTAGGCATAGTTTCAAACATCAAATCAATTTGACCTGCTAAGAGATCATTAACAGCCGGAGCACTTCCTTTGTAATGCACTGGTTGCATTTTCACCCCTGTTAGCTTTGCAAAATATTCTGTACTCAGGTGATGAAGACCACCCATTCCTCCAGTTCCGTAATTCAACCCTTCTTGAGATGACTTTGCCGCATTAATGACATCTTGCAAACTATTATATGGAGCGTCAGACTTAACCAAAACTACATTTGGCACTTTAGCAATAATAGCAATGGGCTTTATATCGGAGATCGAGTCATAAGGAACTTTTTTATAAGCGACAGGAATTATTGCATGGTGAATACCTCCTGTCATAAAGGTATAACCATCGGGTGAAGATCTTGCTACATTGGCTGCCGCCAGCATACCGGCAGCGCCACCCTGATTTTCCACAATAAAACTACCACCTGCAATTTCACCAATTTTTTGGGCTAACGGACGCATTAAGGTGTCCAACGAACCACCTGCAGCCGATGAAACAATAAATTTAACAGATTGCTTTTTTGGCCAAGCCGTTTCAGCAAAAGCTTGCCATTGAAATGTCGCGGTCATAGCCGCAACACCAATCATAAGTTTTCTGCGTATATTCATTTTTTGTCTCCTTATATTAATAGCCAGGTAGAAAATAATTACCCTTTTCCGCGTCCTTTTGATGCAGGAATCTTGGAAAGTTTTTCAATATTCTTCCGGTTCGGCTCAAAACCTAAACCAGGAGTCTGTGGCAGCTGCAACCATCCTTGCACAGGACTAGGCATGCCTGTATAGAGTTGATTCATCATTTCAACAGCAACCAAATGCCACTCGACCTTGCCACCATTTAATAGGCCTGCATGCAAATGCATGTTATGTAGCGGAAATGCTCCCCCATTAGCAATCCCTATATTGAATGCCTCTGCCATTCCAGCTACTTTGCGAGCCTGTGTATATCCTCCACTGATAACAACATTAGGCTGCAAAAAATCCACTGCTTGGTGGAGCAGCAGATCACGGAAACGGTATGCCAAGCCTTCGTTTTGGCCCGCAGCCAGTGCGATGGATGAGCGAGCACGCAAGTCTGCCAAGCAGCGCGCATCATTTTGAGTAATTGGCTCCTCAAAGAAAGCAATATCACAATCCGCGATCATCTCCACCAGCTTCGCGGCATGAAACGCATCTAAACTGCAATTTGCATCGATATACAAACTCGCTGCAGAGCCGACTGCATCACGCACAGCTCTCACACGACGAGCATCTTCTCGAATTACATCTAACAGCGGCCGGGGTTCATCACGACGATGCATCGCACTGTGTCCGACTACCATCTTGAGATGCTGAAAACCTTCCTTGACGCAGTCTTGAGCAGCTAGTGCCAAATCCTCAATACTTAGGAAGCCAAACCCAAAAGTTGTATATACGGGCACCTGCTCACGTGCACCACCAAGAAGTTTCCATACAGGCTGGCCTAACGCCTTCCCTTTGATATCCCACAATGCGACGTCGATCGCAGAGATCGCGTGCATCGCATAGCCTGTTTGCCCTCGTGGAGCAAGCAACCAGTACATTTGATCCCAGAGTGCCTCAATCATCGAGGGATCTTTGCCAACCAAGTGTGCAGCTAGCACATCATTGATGATGTAAGCAATGATTTCTTCTTCAGTGATGGCAGTAAAGCCATGCCCCAAAATACCGTTGTCAGTGCCAATTTCTACATAGCAAGCCGATAAGGATGTTTCTCGTTTAACTGTAGAGCGCTCATAAACCAACGGTACATTGAGCGGATATGCTTTTACGTAAGTGATCTTCATAGCCATCTTTCACAGATTGATGATGGCCATCGTAGAAAAATCTGCTATTTCAAGGTTTGAGAAAAGAAATTTCCTGATTTGACTTTTTGTCAAGACAGCAGCTGGAACAGCGCAAGTTCAGGATAGAAAGGAATTTGGCACATTGAGTAATGAAATCGACAAAATGCAGCGTCTTAGGCGACTTCGTTTTGACCTTCAAACCTTGCGCTTGCTAGTAGCAGTTGAAGAGACAGGAAGTATTACAGGCGCCGCGGACAAACTATCACTCACCACAGCAGCTGTTTCCCGAAGGATCACAGACCTAGAAGAACAATTTGGTGTTTCCTTTTTTGTCCGCCGACCCCATGGAATGTCCAAGACTGATGCTGGAAATGCTGTACTTAAGCACTCCTTAGAAATGTTGCGTTTGGTCGAACGCATGCACGATGAAGCGCTGCTTTATAAAGACGGTGCTCGAGGTGTTGTACGAATGGCGGCATGCACATCCGCCGTGATTGGGTTTATTCCCCATGCGCTACGAACCCTCAAAATTGCCCACCATCACATCACGGTGAATTTGGAAGAGTTTACAAGTCGTGATGTGGTCAAAAGTCTTTGCTCAGGGCATTCGGAAATTGGCATTGTCGAGGGTAGCACCGTAGGAACCCCCGACGGCTTCGAGCGTTTCCACTACCAAAGCGACCAACTCTACGCTGTAGTACCTATTGACCATCCCCTTGCCGACAAATGCAGATTGCAACTGGATTCCTTGTTGCAATACGAGATAGTGAGCTTACAAAAAGGAAGTGCTATTGATACCTTATTGGAAACGGCATCGACATCGCGAGGCGTTCAACTTCAGATCGCCTCTCGAACCCGCAGCTTCGATAGCATGCTAGCGATGGTACAAGGCGGCCTCGGCATCGGGATTGCACCTAAAGCTATATGTGAATGGTTTCCCAGTCAAAGCCCGTTTCGATTTATCCCGTTGCAGGATACCTGGGCGCATCGGAACTTTGTCTTGATTAGTCGGCGCGAAGGACTCTCCACAAGTGCAATCAAAGTACGTGATTTTTTGGTGAGGGAGATAACAAACGCCTAAAAACCCGTGCTGCTTGAGCACGGGTTTTTATGATCTCAGCAAACTAATAACTTTTATACATTTGATCAATCATTTGCCCGCTTTTGCAGGATTTCAAACGCGGGCAAGGTCTTGCCTTCCAACACTTCCAAGAAGGCTCCGCCGCCGGTAGAGATATAACCGACCTTGTCTTCAATACCGTACTTGGCAATGGCAGCCAAGGTATCGCCACCGCCGGCGATGCTGAAGGCGGGCGACTCGGCAATCGCTTGCGCAATGGTCTTGGTGCCATTGGCAAACTGGTCAAACTCAAACACGCCCACAGGGCCGTTCCAGACGATGGTGCCTGCCTTCTTGAGTTGCTCGGCCAGCTTGGCTGCGGTCTCAGGGCCAATGTCCAAAATCATGTCGTCGTCTTCCACTTCGGTGGCCTTTTTCACCGTAGCAGGAGCATCGGCAGCAAAGGCCTTGGCGCAGACCACATCGGTAGGCACAGGCACATCGGCACCGCGTGCGGCCATGGCGTCGATCACGGCCTTGGCTTCGCCCACCAGATCGGGTTCGGCCAAAGATTTGCCGATCTTCAAACCGGCCGCCAGCATGAAGGTATTGGCAATGCCGCCGCCCACAATCAGCTGGTCAACATTCTTGGCCAGCGATTGCAGGATGGTCAGCTTGGTCGACACCTTGGAGCCCGCCA
>JBJEZV010000210.1:0-6386 GCA_051887595.1 Comamonas sp. | reverse complement strand
CCCAGCACTGCCTCTTCGGACAGGATGGAGTCAATCACGGTGAACGGAGCCTGGTTGTCGGCCACGTTCTGCAGAGGGATGTAAGTGCCTTCGTTCCACTTTTCACGCTTTTGATCGTGAATCACAGCGTGGCGGTGGGTAAAGGTGCCACGGCCGCAGTCTTCACCGGACAGACGCACGGGGTAGCCCGACGCAACCAGCGATGCGAAAGCCATGTGCTCGCCCATGCCCCAGTCGACGTTGATCTCGCCACGACCCATAGCAGCGCGATCGTCGATCACCTTCTTCACCAACGAGTGAGGATTGACGGTGTCAGGCAAGGTGGTGAGCTTCTCAGCCAGACGCTTCCACTCCGCCAAAGGCAAAGCGGTGTCGCCAGCATCGGTCCACTTCTGGTTCAAGAAGGGGCTCCAGTCCACAGCGTACTGGCTCTTGAAGTTGGTCAGCACCACTTCTTGGGTATGGCGACCTTCGTCCATGGCAGCGCGATAGGCCTTGACCATGTCGTCGCCCAGTGTGTCGCCCAAGCCTTGGGCTGCCAGCTTGTCAGCGTACAGCTTGCGAGTGCCGGGGTGAGCGGCAATCTTCTTGTACATCAGGGGCTGTGTCAGCGCAGGTGTGTCTTGCTCGTTGTGGCCCAGCTTACGGAAGCAGACAATGTCCACCACCACGTCTTGCTGGAACTCCATGCGGTAGTCCAGTGCCAGCTGCATGGTCAGCGCGACCGCTTCTGGATCGTCGCCGTTCACGTGCAGCACGGGCGACTCCACCATCTTCACGATGTCGGTGCAGTAAGTGGTTGAGCCCTTGTCGCGGGGGTCAGACGTGGTGAAGCCGATCTGGTTGTTGATGATGATGTGAACCGTACCACCAGTGGAGTAGCCACGGGTTTGCATCAGCGCCAGGGTTTCCTGGTTCACACCCTGACCAGCGAACGCTGCATCACCGTGCACCAGCACGGGCAGCACTTGCTTGCCCTGAGGGTCGTTGCGGCGATCCATGCGCGAACGCACAGAACCTTCAACAACAGGGTTCACGATTTCCAGGTGCGAAGGGTTGAATGCCAGCGACAGGTGAACGGGGCCACCCTCGGTCGACACATCAGAGCTGAAACCCTGGTGGTACTTCACGTCACCAGCGGGCAGATCTTCAGGGGCAGTGTGCTCGAATTCAGCAAACAAGTCCTTGGGCATCTTGCCCAAAGTGTTGACCAAGACGTTCAGGCGGCCACGGTGGGCCATGCCGATCACGACTTCTTGGATGCCCTTCTTGCCACCGGCGTTGATCAGTTCATCCATCGCAACGATGAACGACTCACCGCCTTCGAGCGAGAAGCGCTTTTGACCCACGTACTTGGTGTGCAGGTAACGCTCCAGACCTTCGGCAGCGGTCAGGCGATCCAAGATGCGCTTCTTTTGGTCTGCGTTGAACGCAGGCTTGGAGCGAATGGACTCCAAGCGCTGCTGCCACCAGCGCTTTTGCACTTGGTCGGTGGTGTACATGTACTCGACACCAATGGTGCCGCAGTACGTTTCGCGCAGGGCGTTGAGCAACTCGCGCAAGGACATAATTTCCTTGCCAAAGAATGTGTTGCCCACGTTGAACACGGTTTCTTGATCGGCGTCGGTAAAGCCGTAGAAAGCGGGGTCCAGCTCAGGAATTTCGGGGCGCTCGGTGCGCTTCAAAGGATCGAGGTCCGCCCAACGTTGGCCAACATTGCGGTAAGCCGCAATCAGCTGTTGTACGGCCACGCGCTTGCGGCCCAGCTCGGAGTCAGCTCCGGAGCCCTGTACCACCTTGGTGCCGCCTTGCTTGGCACGCTCAGCGAACGCATTAATAACGGGCAAATGGGGAACGTCTTTGGCGTCGCTGCCGTCCACTGCAGGTACGTGCTGCAGGGCGTCGAAGTATTCGCGCCAAGAATCTGGAACGCTACCGGGGTTGGCCAGGTAGTTTTCATACATCTCTTCAACATAAGGGGCGTTACCGCCGAAGAGATACGTGTTGCCTTGGTAGGCTTGATAGACAGTGGGCTGATCGCTCATATTCCGCTGACCTCTGCTCCCCTGAAGGAAGCTTTAGCTGGTTGGTAAACCTTCCGCGACACGGCTGAACCGATTGGCGGATGCGACTGTGGCATAGGAAGGGCCGGTTGTTGCGTAGCCATTGTGCCACTTAATGGCCAGCCAAGGCACAAAGGTCTTATGTAAGAGTTAAGAAAAATATCGTGCGCCGCAGCAAAAGTAAGAGCACACAGTTGGCTTAAAACATATGCCATATGTAAAGTGTGCTTGAGCCAATTTCTAGCAATAAGCCGCAAAACCGCTACCATGCTCATCACGACACACGATCGGATTTTTTGACTGGCGTCTATGCGCTCTGAACAAACCTCATACCGCAGCTTTGTACTGCTTCTGCTGGCCGTGACTGCCGGCTTTGGATTGATCCTGTGGCCCTTTATCGGCGCTGTATTTTGGGCGGTGGTTTTGGCCATCTTGTTTCATCCGCTTAACCGCCGTTTGCTCCAGCGCATGCCTCGCAGTCCCAATCTGGCAACACTGGTCACACTGCTGCTGTGCTTGTTGGGGGTGATTTTTCCGCTGGTACTCATCGGTATCTCGGTGGTCAACGAAACCATTGCCATCTACGGACGCATGTCCTCAGGGCAATTGGACTTGGGCGCTTATTTCCAGCAAATCAACGCTGCCATGCCGGAATGGATGCACGATTTCTTGGAAGGCATCAATCTGGCATCAGCCCAAGAAATTCAGGCCAAACTCTCCAATGTTGCGGCTGAAGCAACCAAACTCTTGGCTGGCAAGGCCGTTGAGCTGGGACAAAACACCTTGGGTTTTGTCGTGAGTTTCGGCGTCATGATGTATTTGCTGTTCTTTTTGCTGCGCGATGGCACACAATTGGCAGTGCGCATACGCGATGCCATTCCACTGGAGCACTCACACAAGCGAAATCTGGCGGGCAAATTTGCCACCGTCATTCGCGCTACCGTTAAAGGCAATTTGGTCGTTGCTTCGGCCCAAGGCGCGCTGGGCGGGCTTATTTTTTGGCTGCTGGACATTCAAGGCGCCGTACTATGGGGCGTGCTAATGGCTTTTCTTTCGCTCTTGCCAGCAGTGGGGGCCAGTTTGATCTGGGGGCCAGTCTCTATTTATTTCTTGGCCACTGGCAATGTGATGCAGGGCGTGATTTTGGCAGCCTATGGTGTGGTGGTCATTGGTTTGGTGGACAACGTTCTGCGCCCGATTTTGGTGGGCAAAGACACCAAGATGCCAGACTACATCGTGCTGATCTCTACGCTGGGCGGCATGTCCATTTTCGGGCTTACCGGCTTTGTCATTGGCCCAGCCATTGCCGCTTTGTTCATTGCGTGCTGGGACATCTTTAGCCCGCAACAGAAAGCGCATTAGCCCCTATATCCAGATATAAAAAACCGCCTGATTGGCGGTTTTTTGCAAATTGCACCCATGGATAAATCACCACGGACTACCACTCGCCTACGCTACGCACCAAATGGTCAAAATCTGAAGGCAGATCACCAGCATGCGCCTGTGCAGGCTGGTAGGTATCTGCGCCCATCTGCATGTTTTGCGTCGATTGACCAATTTGCACGCTGCTGGGCAACGGTGGTGGCTCCATATGCTGTCGGCCAAAAGTATGTACGGCAAGCAGATGCGGGGAATTGGGCGCAATGGACATGGTGAAATACTCCTTGCCCACACTCTAAGAAAGAGAGCAGCCTATCTCCGTAGGACAAGATTCAAGCGATCTGTCCCTTATTGCACACTGCATCTGTTGGTTGTCATTACCGCAACGCTTTACATGCAGTGGCTTGCGATAAGCTTGATTGGTTATGCCGCACACCCTCGACCAAGCTGTTCACAGCGAGCTGCTCATCAAAAAAAGCCGTTTTATTGGCTGCGTCCAACCCGTCACGGACCGTGCCACTGCCCAAGCCATCGTGCACGCCCTGTGGGAGCAGCACCCCGATGCTGCGCATATCTGCTGGGCTTTGCTAGCGGGCGGCCAATCTGCGGCGGTCGATGATGGAGAGCCCAGCGGCACCGCGGGCCGCCCCATGCTGGAAGTGCTGCGCCATCAAGATCTGGAAGGGGTGCTGGCTACGGTGGTGCGGTATTTTGGGGGCGTTAAACTGGGTGCGGGTGGCTTGGTGCGTGCCTATACCGACACCATTGCGCAAGCGCTGCTGCAAGCCAACAAAGTGGAATTGCAGCGTCAAAGCACCTTGCAATGCACCCTGCCCTATGCGCAAGAAGGCTGGCTACGGCGTGAGCTAGAAACGGCAGGCGCTGTGATTGTGCAAGTACGGCACCAAGCCGATGTCTGCGTGCAGTGGCGCATGCCCGAAAGCGCTGCACAGGCACTGATCGATCGCCTCAATGATGGCGGACAGGGCCGGATCAACTGGCTCAAATTCTGGCCTGATTGATCGCAGATGGCGCAGGTTACCGGCATGGGGCCAAACGGAATAGCAAGCAAACGTTTATCGCCTCAAACCAGCCGCTGATCGAATGCTTCAATTGGCAAGGCAACAGGGCGTTATTCAGAAAATCACTTTTGTTTGCAATCTATACAGTCTCGTTATCCATCAGGGAGGACAGACAATGGATATTCGCTACGAGAATGCATTACGCACCGCCACCCAAGCTTGGGGCCGCAACCAACCTACCGATGCTCTGACGCTGCGCACACTAAAGACACAAGCGCAGCGCATGCAAGAAATGCGTGCATCCTTGAGCCACCCCACGCCCACGCAAGCGGCTGTCTTGCAGCCCGAACTGGCCCGTTATGGCAATCTGGGCACCAAGCTCAATGTCTACGCATAATTTTCACTCCGACACCACTGCAATGACAACCACTACCCCACAGGGTGCGGACACTAAATCGTCCTATCCATTGGTCACCGCATTGACGGCTGTTCGCAAATCGCGCCAAATTACCCAAGCAGAACTTGCACAGCGCGCAGGCCTTTCACGCATGACCGTACAGCGCTTGGAGAGCAATGGTCTGGACCCCCGACTCTCCACACTGCAAGAAATGGCGCGCGTGCTGGGTTACGAACTGGTCGCCATACCCACCGATCTCAAACCTGCTTTCACAGCCTGGATGGACCAGCAACTGCCTGGCCGTCGTTAAGAGCGGTTCACGGAATCAAGAGCGCTCAACTCCCGTTAGTTACAACAAAGGCGGCCATGGAAACCATGCCGCCTTTTGATTTAGAGGCTTCGCGCCTCAAGCACGTTGCTTAGACAAGCACGCGCTTCAAACGATGCTCTGGCGTTGTCGTACAGCTTCATACAGACACACGCCACTGGCCACAGAAACGTTCAAACTCTCAACTGCACCTTGCATGGGAATGCTGATCAGTTCATCACAGGTCTTGCGCGTGAGCTGGCGCATGCCATCGCCCTCGGCACCCAAAACCAAGGCCACAGGGCCTTTGAGGTCCACTTGGTAGAGATGTTTGCCAGCGTCGCCACTGGTGCCAATCACCCAAATATTGCGTTCCTGCAAAGATTTGAGCGTGCGCGCCAGATTGGTGACCATGAAATAAGGCACGGTTTCAGCCGCGCCACTGGCCACCTTCGCCACCGTCGCATTGATGCCTGAGGCATGGTCTTTGGGCGCAATGACGGCGTGAACACCCGCTCCGTCAGCCACACGCAGACAAGCCCCAAGGTTGTGTGGATCTGTCACGCCATCGAGCACCAACAACAAAGGATTCTTGACACCAGAGTCTTCAAGATCGTCCAGCAGCTCATCGAGCGTCCGTGTGTCCTTGACCTCTTCCACGCGCGCTGCCACGCCTTGGTGACCATGGCTGCCAGCCAGTTTGGCGATACGCATGGCATCCGCCTCAATCAGCCGTGCACCAGCCTCTTTCGCCCGTTCCAGAAACTGGCGCATGCGTGCATCGCGCCGTGTGGGCTCGAAATAAATTTCAATGATGGACTGCGGTGCCGTCTTCAGACGCACACCTACGGCATGGAAGCCGAAGAGAACTTTGGGGGATGACATAGACCAAGGATTATCCGAGCTTCAGTCTCTTTGGCGCAGCAAAGATGCAGATACCTTGCTGCGTATTAGATTAATCCTGCCGCCTACAGCATCACCTCATTACGTACAGTTATGAAGCTAGATGACTGAAAGAATGGCCACAAGCACATACACTCGCCGTTTTCCAATGTAAGTGGTGCAAGCATTCACATGATTTTTCAACCCCTGCTGAACTGGTCAAAGCGAACCAGCGTGGTGACGCAAATTGTCTTCGGACTTGTTCTGGGCATTGCGCTCGCTTTGATCTGGCCAACAGCCGCCTTGAAGATAGAGATTCTGGGCACGCTTTTTAT
>JBJEZV010000209.1:0-6531 GCA_051887595.1 Comamonas sp. | reverse complement strand
CGCAGCTCTATTTCAATGAAAGGGTGTGAGCGTTTCAATTGCGCAATCACTTTGGGCAAGATATTGGTGCTGACCACGGATGTTGCAGCTACTCGCACCAAATTGTCTTTATATTTTGAAATATTGGCAGCTGCCCGAATACTGTCTTCCAAATCCATCACAGATTTGTGGATGGTTGGATATATTTTTTGGCCCGCAGCGTTGAGACTGACCATGCGGGTCGAACGATCAAAAACCTTAAAGCCAATTTGATCTTCAAACTCCCGAATCATTAAACTGAGTGCAGCCTGAGATAAATGAATTTTTTCAGCAGCCCGTGTAAAACTATTCAGATCTGCCACCATTAAAAAAGCACGTAACTGTCTCAGGCTAAAATTCATTGTTCAATATCAGGTTGATTGATAAGCTACACCAATAAATTGATAAGTAAATCAAACTGGAATTTAAAGGTTTTTTATATTCCAATCGATGCATCTTATCGCAACCTGATCTTAAAATATGAGCAAACCCATCTTGATTGCAGGCGCAGGCATTGGCGGGCTGACAGCAGCACTGGCCCTGCTGCAGCGTGGTCACCAAGTTTTGGTGCTGGAACAGGCCGCCGTTTTGGGCGAAGTGGGCGCAGGCCTGCAGTTAAGCGCCAACGCCACGCGCGCCTTGGAGTTGTTGGGTTTGAAGGAGCCGCTGCACAACATCGCGGCTGAGCCCTCGGGCAAAGAAATCCGCTTGTGGAACAGCGGCCGCACTTGGAAGTTGTTTGACTTTGGTGAGCAATCCATTGCGCGCTGGGGCTCGCCTTACTACATGGCGTACCGGCCTGATCTGCACCGCATTCTGTATGAAGCTGTGTTGCAACAGTCCCCTGAATGCGTGCGCTTGAACACCAAGATTACCCGTTTTGAGCAAGATGGCGCCGACAGCGTTTGGGTGGAAGACACCCAAGGCCAACGCTATGAAGGCCGCGCCCTGATTGGCGCCGATGGTGTGCATTCGCCTATCCGCCAGCAACTGTTTGGCGACAGCAAACCTGAAAAGTCAGGCTGCATCGCCTGGCGCGGTGTGATTCCGATTGAGCAATTGCCCGCAGGCTTTCAGCGCCCCGTGGGCACCAATTGGGTTGGCCCCGGTCGCCACGTCATTCACTACCCCTTGCGCGGCGGCAAGCTGCTGAACTTTGTGGGGATTGTGGAAAAAGACATCGACATTGCCGAGTCGTGGACCCAAATCGGCACGCACGAAGAGTGCCACGATGACTTTGCAGGCTGGCATGCCGATGTGCACACCATGATTGAGCACATCGAGCGCCCCTTCAAATGGACGCTGCTGGCCCGCCCACCGCTGACCACCTGGAGCCAGGGCCTTGTCACCTTGCTCGGTGATGCGGCGCACCCCACCTTGCCATTCCTCGCCCAAGGTGCAGCCATGGCGATTGAAGACGGTTATGTCATTGCCCAAGCCCTGCACAAGTTTGCCGATGTGTCTGAGGCGCTGCGTCAGTTCGAGCAAGCACGTGTAGCACGCACCAACGAGATTGTGTCCAAGTCGACCGAAAACGGCCGCCGCTTCCACAACCCCGAATTGGCCAACGAGCAGGGCGCCAACGCCTATGTCGACCGCGAGTGGAGCGAAGACAAGGTGCTGGCCCGCTACGACTGGCTGTTCCGCTACCGCGTGGACGAAGTTTTTGCCTAAAGCTTGGGCGTGATGGAATGTGATCTGCGCTGGGAGTAGATCAACTTGCAAGAGGTGGCTGTGCCACCTCTTTTTTTGTTCTGTCTTTGAGGGACCATGGGCGCATTTATTGCTTGCAGCCATGGCAGTCTTTGGGGCAGGGTAGACGCCTGCCTTTTTTCACCATCTTTGCTTTGCCTGCACCATGCAATTTCTCTTAGTCAATCCCAATACCAGCCAACATGTCACGCAGCGCATGGTCGCCACCGCCCAAAACAGCTTGGGCCGCATGGCGACCGTCCACGGCGTGACCGCATCGCAAGGCCCAGAAATTGTGGCCAGCCGCGCTGAGAACGTGCTGGCCGCGCAGCAAGCGCTGGAGCTGGCGGTGCAGCACCACGCAGGCATGGATGCGGTGATTCTTGCCATCTCCACCGATTCGGGTATTGCCGCTTTGCGTGAAAGCTTGGGCATTCCCGTCATTGGCATGTTGCAAGCGGCCTTGGTCACGGCCGCCCAGCTGGGCCAGCGCGTTGGGCTGCTCACGCTGGGTGGGCACATGCTGCCCGTGTACCAAGAGCAACTGCGCCAGTACCAGTTGGATGGTTTGATGCATGCTTGGCGCGCACCGCAGGCGCCGTTGCTGTTTTCATCGCAAGCACAGGCGGTCGAACCCGCTGCCGTTGCACTTCTCACGGAACAAGCCCAAGAAATGATTGCGCAGCACGATCTGGATGTGTTGGTGCTCAGCGGCGCCGTGCTCTCAGGTTACCGCGCTGCACTGCAAGCGCAATTGCCTGTGCCGGTGGTCGATGGCATCGAAGCTGCAGCCTGGCAGGCCGTGGCTTTGGCGGGTTTGCGCCCCGGCAAGCAGCGCGTAGGCAGCTTTTCGCGCGTGACAGGGCGCGTGGCCACGGGCGTATCACCTGCATTGATGGCGCATTTGGCAGGCTCTGCCTGAACCGCACAGCGGCAGCCTTCAGCTTTCGTTCAGAAAGCGCAGGGGTTTTTTCTTATGCTCCAACGTCACCATCAGCGCAACAGGGGACGCAGCAGCCATGTTCTTTCGCACCACGCGCGCGGCGCAAGACTATTACGACCGCCAGTACAACGCCCGCGCCAGCGTGCAAGATGCCGGGGCCTACTTGGCGCAGTACACCCAGCAAAGCCAAAGCGCGCTGGAATTGCCCAATGCTATTCGTAACGTAGCTTATAGCCCGCGTCCAACCTCACTTTTAGATATATATCTACCGCAAAACAAGGCAGATCAAGGGCAAGGCGCTCCGGTTTTCGTCTTTATTCACGGCGGCTACTGGCGCGCACTGTCCAAAAACGACTCGGCCTTCATGGCCCCAGCTTTGACGCAAGCGGGCGCCATCGTCGTTGTGCCGGACTATGACTTGGCCCCCGCCGTCACGCTAGACCACATCGTTGACCAAATGCGCCAGGCCTTTGCCTGGATCGTGCGGAACATTGCTATCTATGGCGGTAACGCCCGCAATATCTGCTTGTGCGGCAGCTCCGCTGGGGCTCATCTGGTGGGCATGCTGCTGGCCAAAGGATGGCAGGCTGACTATGACTTGCCCGCCGACGCCGTGCCTGCTTCGGCCTTTGCTTTGAGCGGCTTGTTTGATTTGCAGCCGCTGCTGCACACCCACATCAACGGCTGGATGCAGCTGGACGACACCTCCGCCCAGCGCAACAGCCCGCGTTTTCTGCTGCCCGACGCCAGCACCCACAGCCAGTGCCAGCTGCGCGCGGCCTGTGGTGAATTTGAAAGCCACGAATTCCACCGCCAAACGCGCGAATACATCGAAGCCTGGCAAGCCCGCTGCCTGCCCGGGCAACGCGTACACACGCCTGGCACCAACCATTTTGATTTGCCACTGCAGCTGGCCGATCCGCAATCCATCGTCCACCGCACGGCGCTGGAACTGCTGGGCCTGCCGCGATGAACGGCCACTGCGCTTGCTGTGTGTTGCGAATGCACCAACTGCAAGGGCTTGGCTCCTCAAAAATGCTGCGCCTGTGTAGGCTTGCAGCCCATTGCGCGCAGCTTTCCTGCGCCACGATTTCAATAACTACGGATTAAGAGACATGCACACCACCCATCGTTTACCCAGCCTGATTTTGCGCGCCACTGCGGTTGCGGCTTTGGCTGCCAGCTCGCTGGCCCATGCCTCCACCCCCATCAAAGTGGGTGTGGCCTTGGACATTTCTGGCCCCTTCGCTGGCCCCGGCGCTGAGATTCGCGATGGGCTGAACTTGGCCGCCAAGCTGCTCGGCAACCAACTGGGCGGTGTGCCCGTCGAATTCATCCAGGCCGATATGGCGGGCAACCCCGAAGCCGCGCGCCAGTTGGTCGACCGCTTTATCAAGCGCGACAAGGTGGACTTTTTCACCGGCCCCGTCGGCTCCAACGTGGTCTTGGCCGTCGCCCCCAGCTTGTCTGGCGCAAAGATTCCGTTTTTGTCGGCCAACCCTGGGCCGAGCCAACTCGCAGGCAAGCAGTGCAACCCGTATTTCTTTGGCACCAGCTACCAAAACGATGCCATGCACGAGGCCGCTGGCAAGCACGCCGCCGACAAGGGCTACAAAAAAGTCGTGGTGATGGCGCCCAACTACCCCGCAGGCAAAGACGCGGTCAATGGCTTTAAGCGCGCCTATGCCCAGCCCGTGGCCGATGAGGTCTACACCAAGGTCGGTCAATTGGACTTTGCTGCTGAAATCGCCCAGCTGCGTGCAGCCAAGCCCGAAGCGGTCTATATCTTTCAGCCCGGCGGCATGGGCATTAACTTCATCAAGCAGTTCATGGGCGCAGGCCTGAACAAAGACATGGTCTTGATCTCTTCGCCCTTTACGGCAGACCAAGACATCATCGCCGCCGTGGGTGAACCCATGGTCGGCATCTTTAACGCCTCCAGCTACGCCCACGATCTGGACAACGCCGCCAACCAAAAGTTTGTGGCCGAATTCCAAAAGGCCTACAACCGCGTGCCCACGCTGTACGCAGCCTTTGCCTATGACGTGGTCATGAACCTGGACGCGGCCGTCAAATCGGTCGGCGGCAAGTTGGGCGACAAAGCCGCTGTGGCCCAGGCCATCAAAACCGCCAAGTTTGACTCGGTGCGTGGCAACGTCAGCTACGGCAACAACCAATTCTTGATTCAAGACTACTACCTGCGCCAGGTAGTCAAAACTGCCGACGGCAAGATCACCAACGCGCTGCAGCCCGGCAAAGTCTTTACCCAGCACCAAGACAGCTACGCCGCTGAGTGCGCCATGAAGTAAGCGCCAGGGCAGTGTGATGGATGCGGTATTTCTTTTAGAACAGGCCCTCAACGGCCTGGGCTACGGCCTGATGTTGTTCTTGTTGGCAGCGGGCCTCACGCTGGTGTTCGGCATCATGGACACCCTCAACCTCGCCCACGGCGCGCTGTTCATGGCGGGCGGCTATATCTCAGCAACTGTACATACATACAGTCAATCGTTTGTGCTGGCTGTTGTGGTAGGCATGTTGGTGACCGTGGCCTTGGCGTGGGTGCTAGAAGCCGTGCTGATTCGCAAACTCTACGCGCGGGACCACTTGGCCCAAGTACTGGCCACTTTTGGCGTGATTTTGATTGCGGACGACGCCGTCAAAGCCATCTGGGGGCCATCGCCCATCATGGCGCCCACGCCTGCGGCGCTTTCAGGGCCGGTGGATTTGTTTGGCTTTTTGCCTTATCCCTCGTACCGCTTATTGATTGTGGTGGCAGGTTTGGCCGCTGCACTGGCTTTGTACCTGCTGGTCAACCACACCAAGCTCGGCATGTGGGTGCGGGCCGGAGCATCCAACCGCCAAATGGCGCAGTGGATGGGCATTCGCGTCAACCGCGTGTTTGCCACTGTATTTGCTGTTGGAGCAGCACTCGCAGCCTTGGCCGGTGCGCTCATGGCACCGATTAGCGCCGTGCAAGTGGGCATGGGCGAGCACATTTTGATTCCCGCGCTGGTGGTCATTGTCATTGGCGGGATTGGCTCCGTGCGTGGCGCGCTCATTGCAGCTTTGCTGGTGGGCTTGGTCGATACCGCAGGCCGCGCCTTGCTGCCGCCGCTGCTGCGCGAGGTGTTCTCGCCATCACTAGCGGCGGACATTGGCCCGGCTGTCGCCAGCATTGCCATGTATGTCTTGATGGCCGGTGTGCTCTTGTTCAAACCGGCTGGATTGTTCCCGGCGCGTGGTTAAAGGTGGTGTTTTCTCGTGTCTGATACCAACACTGTAAATACATACAGCCCGCCTGAAATCGCCACTTCCAGCCATCCGCGCTGGGTCAGCCACAGTGTGTTGGCGGTGCTGGTCGTGCTGCTGGGGGCGTTTCCGTGGGCTGCGCCCGCGCTGGGGCTGGACTATTACGTGGACTTTGTGCGCCGCATCCTGATTGTCAGCATCGCGGCGCTGAGCTTGAACTTCTTGATTGGCCGCGCAGGCTTGGTCGCCTTGGGCCACGCCGGTTTTGTGGGTGTGGGCGCGTATGCCGTCGTCGCCCTGGTGGAGGGCGGCTACAGCAACGCATGGCTCATTTGGCTAGTGGCGGCTATAGCTGGCTTGCTGTTTGCAGGCTTGATTGGGCTGGTCGCCGTGCGCACCCAGGGCGTGTACTTCATCATGATTACGCTGGCCTTTGCGCAAATGCTGTATTACCTCGCCGTATCGCTGCGCGCTTTTGGTGGGGACGATGGCTACACCATGTACACACCCTTGCAGCTGTGGGAAGGTGTGGATGCAGCAGGAAATTGGCTGTTTACGCTGGTACTGCTTGCCTTTGCCGCCATCTTTTTGGGGCTGTCGCGCATCGAGCGCTCGTACTTTGGCCGCGC
>JBJEZV010000208.1:0-6547 GCA_051887595.1 Comamonas sp. | reverse complement strand
TTATAGGGAAGTAGCTATAAATTAATCATCTGAGAGCTGTTGTTGCTTGCACTTGAGAGCCCAGCATGAAAAAAGCCCCAGTCATGAGGCTTTTTGATGGGTTGCCGCAGGCTGCGGCACAGCAGTGAATGCTTAGAAGCGGTGACGCAGACCCACGGCCAAGCTGGTGCCCGACTGGTACTTTAGTGCAGAGTTGGTGTCCTTGTCGTAGGCGATAGCGGCGTAGGCGTCGGTGCGCTTAGACAGGAAGTGGTCGTAGCCCAAAGTTGCTGTGGTGCGTTCGGTGTCCACGGTGCTGGTGGCCACAAAGTCGCGCTGGGTGTGTGCCACGGCAAACTTCACAGTGCCTGCCTTGGTCACAGGAACGTCCACGCCCAAGGAGACGGTGTCTTGCTCCAAGTCCTTGGCAAAGTTGCTTTGGATTTCAGACTGGCCATAAGTCGCGTAGACCTTGGCGAGCTTGAAGTCGTAGCTGGCGCCCAGCATCCAGTTTTGCTTTTGTGTGCCCGAGTTGATTTCAGGTGCACGGGGCGATCCCAGTACATCCGCTTGTTCGTAGAACGCAGTCAGTGCCAGAGGGCCTTGGAAGTACATCAGGTTGGCGCCAAAGTTGTTGGCACCTTCTTGGGTGGCGCTTTCGCCAAAACCGTAATGCACGTTGGCGCTCAGGCCACCAAAGCTGGGTGTGCTGTAGGTGACTTGGTTGCTCCAGCCAGTGTCAGAGGCTGTGGTGCTGAGTTCGCCCGCCATATTGGCGTGCATCACCAAGGGCGAAACAGCGAAAGAATCGCCAAAGGGGTTGAACACAATGGTGGGCAGGAAGTTGGGTGCCATGGAGCGGCCCAGCTTCAGCGTACCAAAGTCACCAGACAAGGACACGTTCGCATCGCGAGCAAAGAAGTTGTCGCCAGGGTGGCGGCCAGCAACGCCATCGTCAGCGGTGAAGAAGGCGCCGAGCGCGAAGCCAGCCTTCAGCCCATTGCCCAGGTCTTCAGTGCCGTTAACACCCCACCAAGAGGTGGTCATGCCGCCAGAATTGATAGCGTTGACGCGATCTTTGTCGCCAGCAGCCTTGGTGGAGCCGTAGTACATGTCCACCAAGCCGGACACTTGCACCGAGCTCTGGGCATGGGCGGCGCCCAAGCAAGTCAAAGCGGCACCAAAAGCAATCAAAGTTTTTTTCATGGGAACTCCCTTACGTACAAATGGAATGGTTGCGTCAGCAGGCAGGGGCCATAAGCAGGTCGCCTAGGCCTTGCAGGGCATAGCTTGTGTAAGCACAAGCTATGCCACGCCACGCGTGGTCGGCGTGGGGCAGCTGTGCAACGGAATGGGGTGAGTGAGAGGTCGAGACTTCAGCCTTGCGATGGCATACAGGCCAGCAGGTGCTGGGCGGCAGCTTCAGGATCGGGCGTATTGACCAGTGCGCGCACCACAGCGACAGAGCCAACGCCAGTGGCCACAATCTGCGGGAACTGCTCAGCCGCAATGCCGCCAATGGCCACCAAGGGGTACTGCTGCATCAGGCGCACATAAGCTTGCAGGCGCGCCACGCCTTGCGGGGCCGTGGCCATTTTTTTCAGCGTTGTCGGAAAGACCGCGCCCAGTGCGATATAGCTGGGCTGCACAGCGTGGGCACGCACCATTTCGGCGTAGCCATGGGTGCTGACGCCCAGACGCAAACCGCTGGCGCGGATAGCGTCGAGCTGCGCGCCTTCCAGCGCATCCAGGTCTTCCTGGCCCACATGCACGCCATAAGCGCCTGCATCAATGGCGGCTTGCCAGTGGTCGTTGATGAACAGTCGAGCCGAGGTGCCTTGCACCGCTTGCACGGCGGCGCGGACTTCGCGTGCAATCGCCTGTGCGTCATCACTCTTAAAGCGCAGCTGCACCGTGGGCACGCCTGCACGCGCCATGCGGCCCACCCATTCGGCAGTGGGTAATACGCCATACAAACCCAAAGCACGCGGGCATTCGGGAAAAGCCATGGCAGGATCGGCTTGGTTCAATCCAAAGTCTTCAGGACTGTCGGGCCAGTGCAGGGCATCAAACTGACCAGTCCGATCTGTCTGGCGCTGCCAAGCTTGGGCCAGGCATTGGGCATCAATCGCAATAAAGCCCAGTTCGCTACACGCTTGCAAGGCAGCCAAATAAGCGGCGCCATCGTGCAAAGCCTCTGGCATTGGCTGAGCGGGCAAGCGGTTGTCCTGCGGTGCGAACGTGGTAGCGTGGGCAGCCACAATGGCTTGCGCCATGGCGTGGATCGAAGGATTAGTCATGGTGCCAAAACGGTGTGCCAAGAACAGGGGTGCTGGGCTGTGCAGCGGTCTGCTCAGCCATAGCGCCCGCCAAATAGCCGTCACGGCCTGCTTGGACAGCATCGGCAAAGGCGCCTGCCATACGCACAGGGTCTTCGGACAAAGCCACAGCAGTGTTGAGCAACACCGCATCAAATCCCCATTCCATCACGGTGCAAGCATGGCTGGGTCGGCCCAAACCTGCATCCACAATCAAGGGCACATTCAAACGCTCACGCAGCATTTGCATGGCATAGGGGTTGGCGGGGCCGCGGCCTGTGCCAATGGGCGCCGCCCATGGCATCACGGCTTGGCAGCCCACATCCACCAGGCGCTGGCACAGCACCAGATCTTCCGTGCAGTACGGCAGAACTTGAAAGCCGTCTTTGATCAAGATGGACGCAGCTTCCACCAGATTGAGGGTGTCCGGCTGCAAGGTGTAGTCGTCGCCGATCAGCTCCAGCTTGATCCATGGGGTCTCAAACACTTCACGCGCCATCTGTGCGGTGGTCACGGCCTCTTGGATGGTCATGCAGCCCGCAGTGTTGGGGAGTACGGGCACTTGCAATTGGCGCAGCAGCTCCCAAAAGCTGGCGCCTGTTTCTGCAGCATTGCTACCTTGGCGGCGCAGCGACGCTGTCACCATGGCTGGGCGTGAGCGGCGTACGGCTGCCTCCAGCACCGCTGGAGAAGGGTAGCGTGAGGTGCCCAGCAACAAGCGGCTTTGAAAAGTTTGACCGTACAGCACCAAGCTGTCTGAAGCGGAATTGTGTGTGGACATGACGTTCATCAAAAGGCCAGCAGTGCTTGTCAAACAAGGCTTCGCGGCTGGTGGAATTGTAGGTTTGGAAAACTCGGACTCAGCCGCCAGTGACGGGAGCAATCACTTCCATGCGATCGTTTTGTGCGAGCACGTGGCTCGCATAGCGCGACTTCGGCACGAACTCGGTGTTCACTGCTACGGCAAACGGCGGTTTGGGCTGCCAAAGGGCCAAAGCATCCGCGACACTGGCCGTGTCTGGAAGTTCTACAGGCTGTTGGTTGATGGTGATTAGCATGAGCACAAGTAATCAAAGAGCGGCCAAGGAAATACCAGCGATTAGCTGGCGGCGTCAGGTGTATGTACGGCAACATCGAACTGCTGGGCCAAGGCGTCGCTGCCCGTGCGCAGCAGTTGCAAGCTGATGTCCAGCATGGCCGGAGAAATCATGTAGCCGTGGCGGTACAGACCGTTGACCTGCATCACGCGTTCACTGAGCCAGCGCACCGCAGGCAGGTTGTCGGGCAAGGTGGGGCGGCATTGGGTCGCAATTTCCACGATGCGCGCTTCTGCAAAGCCGGGGTGTACGGTGTACAGGGCGCTGAGCAGCTCCATCACCGAACGCACGCTCGCCGGGCCTTTGTCGTCCGATTCGATCTCGGTAGCGCCCACCACAAACAAATGGTCTTCCTTGGGCGCAATGTACAAAGGGTAGCGCGGGTGGACCAAGCGGGTAGGGCGCTGCAGCGTCACTTCAGGTGCATGCACGCGCACCACCTCTCCCCGAATACCGCGCAGGCTGTGCCACTCGGTGCGTGCGCCCAAGCCTCGGCAGTCAATCACCAAGTCAGGCTGGCCCGCAGTGCCGGGCTGAAAGTCATGGGTTTCACGGGGGCTGTGCCAATGCATTTGCACCTGCAGTCGCTGCAGCGTGGCTTCCAGCGCAGCCAACAACTGGCGGTTATCCAGCTGGCCTTCATCGGGCAGATACACGGCTTGGTTAAAGCGCCCTTGGAGCATGGGCTCAATCTCTGCCAAGGCCAGCGCGTTCAGGTTCTGCAAGGCCGGTAAACTGGGATTGATACGGCGGTTTTTTTCAAACAGGCCGCACAGCCGCTGCGCATCTGCAGTGTCTTGCCGGTGCCAGACAACCAAGGTGCCGTTTTGCTGAAAAAAGACATGGTCATCGAGTTGGGCAATCAGCTCAGGCCAACGCTTGAGTGCGTACTGTCCCATGCGCACGACACCGGGTTCAGTGATGGCTGATTCCGCCAGCGGAGCCAGCATGGCCGCGGCAACGCGTGCGGCTGCACCATCGGCTTGTGGGCCTTGGGCTTCAAAGACTTCAATGCGGTGTCCGTCGCGGGCCAACTCCAGGGCCAACAAACGCCCCATCAGCCCTGCGCCCAAAATGACGATGTGAGAAGCTGCCTTCAATGCAAACATGTGCGTGACTCGTTCTTCAAAGTGTCGCTGAGGACAAAACGGGTCATGCAGCCCAAGGCAGCCGTTGAAGTGAAACTCCCCACGCCAGCATGACCTGGATCGGGTAGCGGGGCTGCTCGTGCCACGAGCTCAGCCCTAGGGTTTCTCTCAGCCGCGCACTTTCTACATCGAAAGCGGGGCACCCCTGTTTCGTCCAAAACGGCAATTACAGCACAGAGCGATGCTGGATGGGGGTAAATGCGAAACAAGCCGTGGCATCGGTGATAATTTTTGCCATGACAACACAACAAGCTCCCCGTTATGCACGGGTACTTTCGATTGCCGGATCGGACAGTGGCGGAGGCGCTGGCATTCAAGCGGATTTGAAAACGTTCAGTGCCTTGGGGTGCTACGGCATGACGGCCATCACTGCCATCACCGCACAGAACACACAAGGAGTGCGCGGCATCCACGGGGTACCTGCAGACATGCTCAAGGCACAAATTGATGCGGTCATCGAGGACATTGGCGTTGATGCCATCAAGATTGGCATGCTGCATGCGCCAGAGATTGTGCATGTCGTCGCGCAGGCCATTCGCAACTATGGCATTGGCAAAGTGGTGCTGGACCCGGTGATGGTTGCCACCAGCGGCGACAAGCTCATTCACGATGAAACCGCCGAGGTGCTGGTGCGTGAGCTGTTCCCCTTAGCCACCGTGATCACCCCTAACCTCGATGAAGCAGGTTGGTTGATTGGCCAGACTATTCAAAGCACCGCCGAGATGGAGCCGGCTGCACAAGCGTTGCTGGCCATGGGGGCGCCGCACGTGCTGCTCAAGGGCGGACATTTGCCAGGCGACTGGGTGATGGATTTGCTCGCAGGCTCTAATGGCTTGCGCAAGGAGTTAGGTTCTGCGCGTATACATACCCACAATGGCCATGGCACGGGTTGCACACTCTCGTCCGCTATTGCGGCCCATCTGGCGCTCGGCTTTGATTTTGTTCCTGCGGTGGAGAGTGCACGTACCTACATTGTGGGCGCGATTGCAGCGGGTGCCCAAGTGCATACGGGTCAGGGACAAGGCCCTCTGAACCACGGATTTGCACCTTTGCCGCAGATGATTTTCCGCAGCTAAAACAAGAACTCTCACACCCCATAAAAACAGGCGCTCAATAGCGCCTGTTTGCCGATGGAAAACTGGTTTTACCAGCCCCAGCCTAGCTTGCTGAGTAGCCAACCTTCTTGTCCTTCGGACGTCACGACTTTGGCCCAGTCCCCCTGTTTTTCCAGGGTCTTCACGATGTCGTACTTCTTGAGCTTGGTCACCACCGAATGGCTGGTGCCAGGACCTGCACGCAAGTTGACCGAGTCGGTCTTGATCAGAAAATGTGGGTCCGAAGATGTCAAAGGTTGGTGCACCCAGCCCAGTGGCCCTTCAAAGTCTTTGACTTTGAGCCAGTCTTCTTTGCGATCGATGACTTCAACAGGGTAACCCTGAATCAACTCCCATGCCACATCGGACTGCGTCGTAGGTTTGGCTCGAATGTTGACGGTCTTGCCCTTGATACTCAGAAACTCTTGTGCATGAGCCATTGCAGGGGCGCCAACGAAAGCACCAGTGATCAAAAGGGCTGCAAAGCCACTGCGTGTCAGGCAGTGAGAGAGATGGTGGGCAAGCTTGGGCAACACGCGGCGATAACTCCTGTAATGTGGTGAGGAAGTCCGTCAGGGGAACGGCTACAGCCAAGGCTGGAAGCGACTAGGCTGTTCCTAGATGTCAGACAAACGCGTGTATTTTCCCCCGCATTGAACTGACATCAGCGCATGCGGCGGATATTAAGTGATCCCAAGGTAAGGCACAACGTAGCTTTTCTGAGCCATTGACGTCTTGTCCTAACGTGTTTTGCGTAGTAGGCAACCAGCGAGGGCGAAGGTGATGAACAAGGTGGGCAAAGCTCTTCCTGCATTGGCCCACAGTAGTGGCATGCAGTGATACATCGCAATGCCTGCCAACCAAATCAGCACCGCTGGCCAGTGTGCAGCTCGGGCTGTGGCCAGCCACTG